>CAYTZF010000172.1:0-4768 GCA_964442265.1 uncultured Sideroxydans sp. | reverse complement strand
TGCCTGGCTTTTTCCCGGTTGGCATCCGCTTCGCGCCATTTAGACTGGGTGGCACCGCCCTCGAATAATGGCACGTTCAGCTCCACGCCGATGACCTTGCTGGTGACCGTCGAGGCGCCAAAAGTGCCGCCGGTTTGCACGTTCTCGTTGTAGTTGGCGACCAGATCGAGCGTCGGATAATGGCCGCCGCGACTGCGCGCGACCTCTTTTTCAGCCAGCGCCAACGCCGTCTGTGCCAGCGTCACCTGCAGGTTTTCCCCGCGCGCGCGCGAGATCCAGACCATCTGGTCATTCGGTTCCGCGGATTTCAGTTTGAGGTTGGTTCCAACGGGCGACAGCCCGGTTTCCGGCACATTGGTCATTTGCTGCAGCGCGCGCTGCTTGATTTCCAGGTCGTTCGCCGCCACCAGCTCCTGCGCCCGGATCAGATCAAAGCGCGCCTGCGCTTCGTAGGTGTCGGTGATAGTGGCGGTGCCCACTTCGAAATTGCGCTTGGCCTGTTCCAGTTGTTCACTGATCGCGCTCTTCTGGGCGGCGGCCAATTGCACCGAGTCCTGCGCGATCAGCACGTCGAAATAAGCCTGCGCCACGCGCAGAATCAGCTCCTGCCCGGCAGTTTGGTATTGCAGTTCCGCCGCCGCGCTTTGCAATTCTGCCTGGCTGTAGGCTGCCCAGTTTTGCTGGCGGAACAGCGGCTGCACCAGGGTAAAACCGTAACCGTGGCTGTTGTATTGCTTGTTGCCGCCGCTGACAAACGGCGAACCCGTGTCGGTGGTGATGTCGTTGAATTGACTGTTGGCCCTGGCGCTGATCGTCGGCAAAAACAGGGCTATCCCCTGTCTGGATTTTTCCTGCCCCGCCTGTTGCGCGGCGCGCGCGGCGGCAAACACGGCATCCCCGGATTGCGCGGCACGATAGATATCAAGCAGATCGGCGGCACCGGATGGTGCCGCTAAACCGGATGCCAGCAGAGCGGCCAAAAGGGCGGTGAGGATTTTCATTTTGTGACTCCAAATATTAGCATTTGCTAATATTATAGTTTGCGCAGACAGAGGGCAAGCCCGGCAGGCAAAAGTGCCTAAAACACAAAGCGCTGCGGTTGCAGCGCGTTACGCAGCGGGGCCACGGCAGTTTCAAACAGGACCCGCGTTTCGAACTTGTCCGCCGCCGTGCGCGTGATCAGTTGCGCCTGCATCGCCGGCGCGTCGCCGACGATGGCAAACAGACGCCCGCCAATCTTGAGTTGCTGTTTATAGGCCGGCGGCAACACGGGGGTGGAGCCGGTCAGCACGATCGCGTCATATTCCGCTTCACCCCAGTGCTGCGCCGCATCGCCAACTTGCAGGTTGACGTTGCCGATGTTGTGCGCGGCCAGATTGCGCGCCGCCTGTGCGCTCAGTTCCGGCTCGATTTCGACGCTGGTAACCTGTGCCGCCATGCGCGCCAGCAAAGCCGTCAGATAGCCGCTGCCGCTGCCAATTTCCAGCACGCTGTCGGACGGTTTCAGCGCCAGCGCCTGCACCGCGCGCGCCTCCAGTTTGGGTTGCCACATGCTGGCACCGTGGCCCAGGGGAATCTCGGTATCGACAAAGGCCAGCGCGCGACCGGCGGGCGGCACGAACTGTTCGCGCCGCACCACTTTCAGCAGTTCCAGCACACGCGGGTCAAGCACATCCCACGGACGGATTTGCTGCTCGATCATGTTGAAGCGCAATTGTTCCAGATTCATGACTCTCTCCTTGTATGTTGCCCGTTGCCCGGTTATTCGATCAATCGCGGGGGAGTATAGCAACAGCACCCCCCGCCCTCAACTTGCCGGAGGCCTGGCGCAGTTTGCCGAAGGCGGCGCGCAACCCTTCGATGCCGTCATCGACATAGGTGAACACCACCGGAATCACCAGCAGGCTGAGGAAGGTGGAAGTGATCAGGCCGCCGATCACCACGATCGCCATCGGCGAGCGGAAGCTGCCGTCCCCGGTGCCGAGGTCGAGCGCCACCGGCAGCATGCCGGCGCCCATCGCCAGGGTGGTCATCACGATCGGCCGCACCCGTTTGCGGCAGGCATCGAGCAGCGCCTCGGCACGGCCCATGCCGCGCTCGCGGCGCGAGACGATGGCATATTCGACCAGCAGGATCGAGTTTTTGGTGGCGATCCCCATCAGCATGATGATGCCGATCATCGACGGCATCGAGATCGCGCTGCGGGTCAGGAACAGGGCAAGGAAGGCGCCCGGAACGGACAGGATCAGCGCCCACAAAATGGTGGCAGGTTGCATGAAGTCGCGGAACAGCAGCACCAGCACGATGTAGATGCACAGCACGCCGGTGAACATCGCCAGGCCGAAGCTGGCGAATAGCTCCTGCATCTTTTCGGCGTCGCCGATCGGCGCAACCGACACACCCGGCGGCAAATTCTTCAGCGCGGGCAGCGCCTGCGCCGCCGCCTGCACATCGCCCATTGGCTGTCCGGCCAGTTCGACGTCGAAAGTGATGTTGCGCTGGCGGTCGTAGCGGTCGATCTGCGCCGGGCCGCTTTCTACCGACAGGGTGGCCACATTGGCGAGCAGCACCGGACCGCGCGCGCCGGGAACCGTGAGCCGTCCCAGCAGATCGAGATCCCCGCGCGCCTCATCGCGCAGTTTCACGACGATGGGCAGTTGCCGCTCCGGCAGGTTGAGTTTGGCCAGCGCCTGGTCGTAATCGCCGCTGGTGGCCACGCGCAGGGTCTCGGCGATGGCGGCAGTGGTCACGCCGAGATCGGCGGCGCGGGCAAAATCGGGACGCACCACCACTTCCGGTTGCTGGATGCTGGCATTCGAAACCACCGTGCCGATACCGGACAGGGTGCGCAATTCCTGCCCGACTTTCAGCGCGTGCTGCGCCAGCAGTTCGCCGTTCTCGCTGCTCAGCACCAGCTGGTATTTGTCGGAGGCCGAGCCCAGCCCGACCTTGATGCGAACTCCCGGCAACTCGCGCAATGCCTCGCGCAGGGCATCCTCGATCACCTGTTTGCGCGGGCGTTGTTCGCGCTCCTTCAGTTTGATCGACAGGGTGGCCTTGCGCGCTTCTCCCGCGCCGGACGGCTCGAATGCATTGCCGCCCGCCGCCCCGCCGCCGATCGCGGTATAGACCAGCGTCACATCGGGATTCTGCATCACGATCGCGCGCGCCTGCTCGGCCAGCGCGTAAGTCTGCTCAAACTTGCTCCCCGGTGGCAAAGTCAGTGCGACTTGTGTCTGCGACTGGTTGTCCTTGGGCTGGAACGCGGTCGGCAAGGTGGCGGCAAGAAAAAACGAGCCAAAGAAGAACACGGCGGTGGCAAGCAGCGTGGTCTTGCGGTGCTGCAGACACCATTGCGCCCACTTGAGATAGATCTCGATCCAGCCCGGCGTGGCGTGTTTGACCCGGGGACGCAGAAAATAGGCGCACATCATCGGCGTCAGCAGGCGCGCCACCAACAGCGAGAACAGCACCGCCACCGCCGCCGTCCAGCCGAACTGCACGAAGAAACGCCCCGGCACCCCGTCCATGAAGGCGGTCGGCAGGAACACCGCGACCAACGTGAAGGTGGTGGCGATGACCGCCATGCCGATCTCGTCTGCCGCTTCCATCGCCGCCTGATACGGGGTCTTGCCCATCTCCAGGTGGCGCATGATGTTCTCGATCTCGACGATGGCATCGTCCACCAGCACGCCGACCACCAGCGACAGGGCGAGCAAAGTCACCAGGTTGATGGTGAAGCCGAACGCAACCATCAGGGCAAAGGTCGGAATGATGGCGAGTGGCAAGGCCGTGGCCGCCACAATGGTGGCGCGCGTGTTGCGCAGGAAAAACACCACCACGACCACCGCGAGGAACGCGCCCTCGAAGATCATCTCCATCGAGCCCTGATACGCCTGATAGACCGTATCGACCGTGTTGAATACGAGATTTGTCTGAATCTCCGCATGGGTTTTCTTGAAGTCCTCCAGTGCGGCCGCCACCCCGCGTGCGACAGCCACATCGCTCGCGCCAAGGGAGCGCACGATTTCGAAACCGACCACCGGCCTGCCATCATGCAACGCCGCCGAGCGGCGTTCGGCGATCGCGTCGCGCACCTCAGCCACCTGGTCGAGCCGGATGCTGCGTCCATCCCGCAGGCTGATTTCCATCTGTCCCAGTTCGGCGGCCGTTTTGACGGTCGCCACGGTTCGCACGGATTGCTCCAGGCTGCCCAGATCGGTGCGCCCGCCGGGGGCTTCCTGCTGTATCTGGCGCAACTGGCCGGAAATTTCTGCTGCGGTCAGATTGAGCGCAAGCAGCTTGACCGGGTCCAGTTCCACCCGTACCTGGCGCGTCACCCCGCCGACCCGGTTGACCGCGCCCGCGCCTTTCACGCCAAGCAGGTGTTTGGTGACATTGTTGTCGACGAACCAGGACAACTCCTCTTCGCTCATGTCGGCGGCAGCGATGGTGTAGGTCAGCAGGGGTTTGCCGCTCAACTCCACCTTGTTGATGATCGGTTCGAGCATCTCGCGCGGCAGGTCGCCGCGCACGCGCGAGACGGTGGAGCGCACGTCTTCCAGCGCTTCACGCGAATCGCGCTCGAGACGGAACTCGGCCGAGATGATGGCGCTGCCATCTTTCACTTGTGTGTAGAGGTGCTTCAGCCCCTGCACGCCTGCCAGCGCATTCTCGATCTTGCGCGCCACCTCGGCTTCCACCTGGTCGGGCGAAGCACCGGGCAATTGCGCGGTGACCGTGACCATCGGCAGATCAATATCCGGAA
>CAYTZF010000171.1:0-14620 GCA_964442265.1 uncultured Sideroxydans sp. | reverse complement strand
TCGCCTTTATCGCGGGCGCACTCGCCGTGTTGGGCTTTGCGCCGTTCGACCTCTTTCCGCTGCCGCTGTTGGCGCTCGCCGTTTTGTTCTGGTTGTGGAGTCGTTTCCCGCACCCGCTGCAAGCCGCAGGGCTGGGTTTCGTTTTTGGCATGGGGTTGTTCATCTTTGGCATCGGCTGGATTTACGTCGCGCTGCATGTCTACGGCTCTATGCATCCCCTCCTAGCGGCCTTGGCAACGGCCTTGTTCGCGGCGGTCAACGCGACGCTCCCGGCATTGGCGGGTTATCTCCAGGCAAGATGCCGCGTGCCATCGAGTGTGCGTATCCTGTGGTTGATGCCCGCGCTGTGGACCCTGGCCGAATGGGTGCGCGGATTTTTGTTCACCGGCTTTCCGTGGCTCTCTGTTGGGTATTCGCAAGTGCCGCACAGCCCGTTGGCGGGCTATGCGCCGCTGTTCGGAGTGTATGGCGTGTCGCTCGCCGTGGCGCTGGGCGCGGCGCTGGTTTTGTTGCTGTGGCGCGCGCGCTGGAGCGGACCGGGCAAGATCGCCTTGCTCGCGCTGTTCGTGCTCTGGGTGAGTGGCGCCATGCTGCGCACGGTGGAATGGACGCAGGCACAGGGCGAGCCGATTGAGGTCAGTTTGCTGCAGGGCAATATCGCGCAAGATGAAAAATTTGAAGAAAGCAAGCTGATCGGCACGCTGGAAACCTATCGTCGCCTGGCGGAAAACAGCGCTGCACGCCTGATTGTGCTGCCGGAAACCGCCGTGCCGCTGCTGCGCGACAACGTGCCGCTGAATTACCAGCTCATGCTGGGCGAACATGCGCGCCGCAACGGCGGAGACATGCTCATCGGTGCCTTCGAGAAAGAAGATGGCCGGTACTACAACAGTGTCTATTCCCTCGGCAGCGCGGAAAGCCAGCACTATCGCAAAAACCACCTCGTGCCCTTCGGCGAATTCATCCCGCTGCGCCGCGTATTGGGCTGGCTCATCAACGAGGTGTTGCAGATCCCGATGGGCGATCTCGCCCGCGGCGGCACGGCACAAGCGCCGCTGAATGTTGCCGGGCAAAAGGTCGCGGTCAACATCTGTTACGAAGACGCCTTCGGCGAAGAAATTATCCGCGCCCTGCCCGCAGCCACGCTGCTGGTGAACGTCACCAACGATGCCTGGTACGGCGAATCACACGCCGCCATGCAACACAACCAGTTGTCGCAGATGCGCGCTTTGGAGACCGGCCGCATGATGCTGCGCGCCACCAACACCGGCGTCACTTCGGTCATTGGCGTGGACGGCCGGGTGCAGGCCATGCTGCCGCAGCACGAAGAAGGAGTGCTCGCCGCGCCGGTGCAGGGGTATGTGGGGAGCACGCCCTATGTGCGCTGGGGCAATGCGGCGATACTGGGGTTGATTGTCATAATGTTGCTGGCGGCAGGGTGGTTGCAACGCAGAGCGTTTCCTCGCCCCCTTGCGGGGGAGGGCTAGGGTGAGGGTGATGAGCTGGTACTGTTATCTCCTCCAATGCGCGGATGACACCCTCTATTGCGGCATCACCAACGATCTCGACAAACGTCTCGCCGCGCATAACGCGGGTGAGGGAGCCAAGTACACACGCGGGCGGACGCCGGTGAAATTGCTATACCGCGAACCCTGCGTTGACAAATCCACAGCGCTGAAGCGCGAGATGGCAATTAAAGCCCTTGCTCGCTCCGAAAAGCTCGTGCTGTGCGGGGTGACGCAAGCGGCTTAAACCCGTAAAATGCGCGCCTTCGCCAATCCAGCTGGTTTTAGTACATGCTCACTTTTCAGCAAGTCATCCTGACGCTACAGAATTTCTGGGACAAGCAGGGTTGCGCGCTGCTGCAACCCTACGATATCGAAATCGGCGCGGGCACGTTCCACACGGCGACTTTCTTGCGCGCGATCGGGCCGGAGCCCTGGCGCGCGGCCTATGTGCAGCCGTCGCGCCGTCCCAAGGACGGGCGCTACGGCGAGAATCCGAACCGCTTGCAGCATTATTACCAGTACCAGGTGGTGCTGAAACCTTCCCCCGACAACATCCAGGAACTCTATCTCGACAGTTTGCGCGCGCTGGGGATCGATACCGGCGAGCACGATATCCGCTTCGTCGAGGACGACTGGGAATCGCCGACGCTGGGCGCCTGGGGGCTGGGCTGGGAGGTGTGGCTGGACGGCATGGAAGTGACGCAGTTCACCTATTTCCAGGAAGTCGGCTCGCTTGCCTGCAAGCCGGTGCTGGGCGAGATCACCTACGGCCTGGAGCGTCTGGCCATGTACCTGCAAGGGGTGGAGAACGTGTTCGATCTGGTGTGGGCGAAGAACGGCGACACTGTGGTGACTTACCGCGACGTGTTTCATCAGAACGAAGTGGAGCAGTCGAAATACAACTTCGAGCACTCCAACGTCGAGATGCTGTTCCGCCATTTCAACGAATACGAGTCCGAGGCCAAACGCCTGATGGACGCGGGACTGCCACTGCCCGGTTTCGAGATGGTGATGAAGTGCTCGCATACTTTTAACTTGCTGGATGCGCGCGGGGCGATCTCGGTGACCGAGCGCGCGGCTTACATTGGCAGGGTGCGCGCCTTGTCGCGCCGGGTGGCGCAGGCTTATTACGATTCGCGCGAAGCATTGGGTTTTCCCATGTGCAAGGCCGTGGAGGAAGCGCAATGAAACAGACGCTGTTGATCGAACTGCTGACGGAAGAGTTGCCGCCGAAGGCGCTGGAAAAACTTTCCACCACGTTTGCCGGTGAAGTGTTCGCCGCACTGAAGGAGCTGGCCTTGCTGGACGAGGCCAGCGTCTGCACGCCGTATTGCACGCCGCGCCGTCTGGCATTGAGCATCACCGAAGTTGAAGCGCAGCAGCCCGACCGCATCATCGAGCGCAAGGGGCCGGCGGTCGCTGCCGGGCTGGATGCGGAAGGCAAGCCGACCAAGGCGCTGGAAGGTTTCATGCGCTCGGCCAACGTCACGCTGGCGCAATTGCAGCGCACGGGCGAGGGCAAGGCGGAATATTTCGTTGCGCGCGTCGAACAAAAAGGCAAGGCGCTGGACGACTATCTTTCCGCCATCATCGCGCAGGCGCTGAAAAAACTGCCGGTGCCAAAACTGATGCGCTGGGGCGATTCCGATGTGCAATTCGTGCGTCCTGTGCATGCGCTGACGATTTTGCACGGCAATCGCGTGGTGCCGGCCGAAGTGCTGGGCTTGAGCAGCGGCAACGTGACCGGCGGCCATCGTTTCCTGTGCGCGGAGCCTGTGGTGATCGCCCATGCCGATGACTACGAGGCGACGCTGGCGCGCGACGGTCGGGTAGTGGCCAGTTTTGCCAACCGGCGCGAGAGCGTCGCGGCGCGACTGGACCAGCTGGCGGAGCAGCATGGGGCGATCTGGATCGGTCATGCCAATTTCGACCATTCCAAACTGCTGGCGATGTCCAATGAGGAGCGCAGCGTGTTGAGCAGCCTGCTGGACGAAGTGACGGGGCTGGTCGAATGGCCGGAAGTGTATGTCGGCGAGTTCGAGGCGGAATATCTCGAAGTGCCGCAGGAGTGCCTGATCCTTACCATGCAGCAGAACCAGAAATATTTCCCGCTGCTGGATGCGCACAGCGGCAAGCTGCTGAACAAATTCCTGATCGTGTCCAACATGCAGATCAGCGATCCGCACCACATTATCGAGGGCAACCAGCGCGTGGTGCGTCCGCGTCTGGCGGACGCGCGCTTCTTCTTCAATCAGGATCGCAAACACAAGCTGGAGTCGCGGGTGGAGAAACTCGGCGACGTGGTGTATCACAACAAGCTGGGTACGCAGTTGCAGCGGGTCGAACGCATCACCTCGCTTGCCGGCACCATCGCCCGCCTGCTGGGCGCGGACAAGGCGGATGCTGAACTCGCGGCACGTCTCTCCAAGGCGGATCTGCTGACTGATATGGTGGGCGAGTTTCCCGAACTGCAGGGCATCATCGGCCGCTACTATGCGCAGCACGACGGCGAAAAGGCGGAGGTGGCAAACGCCATCGAGGCGCATTACCACCCGCGTTTTGCCGGTGACACGCTGCCGCAGGGCGGGCTGGCGTGCGCGCTTGCGCTGGCCGACAAGCTGGAAACGCTGCTCGGCATCTACGGCATCGGCCAGGTGCCGACCGGCGACAAGGATCCGTTCGGCCTGCGCCGCCAGGCACTGGGTGTGCTGCGTATTCTGATCGAGACCCCGCTCGATTTGTCTTTGCCCGCGCTGCTGAAGGCGGCGGCGGAGAATTTCCCGGCCGGGATGTTGTCCGCCAGCGTCGCGGCTGATGTGGAAGGGTTCATGCTCGACCGCTTGCGCGGCTATTTGCGCGAACAGGGATATGAGATCAACCAGATCGAAGCGGTGCTGGCGGTGCTGAACGGGCGCCTGCACGAAGTCTTGCAGCGCCTGCAGGGCATACGCGGGTTTGCCGCGCTGGCAGTGGCGAAAGATCTGGCGGCTGCGAACAAGCGCGTGCACAACATCATGCGCAAGAACGCCGAGGAATTGGGCGAGCTGGCGCAGGCGTCGGTTAATCCCGCATTGCTGGAGGATGCGGCGGAACGCGGGCTGTACCAGGCGATGCAGGACATCACGCCGATGGCGCGCGGCTATTTCGAGCGCGGCGATTACGCCAACAACCTGAAAACGCTGGGCACCCTCAAGCCCTTCATCGACGACTTTTTCGACAAGGTGATGGTGATGGCGGAGGACAAGGCATTGCGTATCAATCGCGCGGTGCTGTTGCAGCAGTTGGCACGCCTGATGAACCAGTCGGCGGATATTTCAAAATTGGCAACGTAAGCCAAAAAAATGCAGGTTCAATGAAAATCATTATTCTCGACCGCGACGGCGTCATCAACTTCGACTCCGACCAGTTCATCAAAAGTCCGGATGAGTGGAAGCCGATTCCCGGCAGCCTGGAAGCGATCGCGCGCCTGAACCAGGCGGGCTACCGCGTGGTGGTGGCGACCAACCAGTCCGGCATCGGACGCGGCCTGTTCGACATGCCGACGCTGAACGCCATCCACGACAAACTGCACAAGTCGCTGGCGCTGGTGGGCGGACGCATTGACGCGATTTTTTTCTGTCCGCATACCAATGATGCGAAATGCGGTTGCCGCAAACCGAATGGCGGCATGCTGGAAGAGATCGCCATCCGCTACGGCACTTCCCTTGCCGGGGTGCCGGCCGTGGGCGATTCGCTGCGCGACCTGCAGGCGGCGGCACAGGTGGGCGCAAAGCCCTTTCTGGTATTGACCGGCAAGGGCATGAAGACGCGGGAGCACGGCGAACTGCCGCAGGGGACAGAAATATTCCCCGACCTGGCGGCGGTGGCAGCCGCATTGCCATGAATCTGATCCGTTCGATTCTGTTTTCGCTGGCGCAAACCGTATTCACGCTGCTGTACGCCCTGTTGTCACCGCTGATTTTTTTATTCGGCCAACGCACCCGCCACCGACTGTTGTCCGGGTTCGCGCCGGGCATGCTGTGGCTGCTCAAGGTTATCTGCGGCATCCGCATGGAAGTGCGCGGCATCGAAAATATCCCGGCGACTTCCTGCGTGGTGCTGAGCAAGCACCAGTCAGCGTGGGAGACGCTGGCCCTGCAATTGGTGTTGCCGCAGCACGTCTGGGTGGCCAAGCGCGAGCTGCTGTGGATTCCCTTCTTTGGCTGGTTGCTGGCGCTGTCGAGTCCGATCGCGCTCAATCGAAGCAAGGGCAAGGAGGCCATGCGTCAGTTGCTGGAGCAGGGCAAGGTCAAGCTGGAGCAAGGTTTCAGTGTCGTTCTTTTCCCCGAGGGAACGCGCATCCCTTATGGCGAAAAAGGCCGATACAAACTCGGCGGCGCCATGCTGGCCGGCCATGCCGGTGTGCCGGTGCTGCCGGTCGCGCACAATGCCGGCAAGTTCTGGGGGCGCAATGCCTTTGTCAAACGGCCTGGCATCGTGCAGATGGTGATCGGCCAACCGATTGCGACCACCGGCCGCACCGCGGAAGAGATTAATCGCCAGGTCGAGCAATGGATCGAAGGCGAGATGGCGCAACTTTGATGTTTGGCACATTGCGCCGCAAACTTTCCCCTCCAGCGGTAGAACAGCGCCGCATCGACCTTTCCGGCCAGCCTGTCACTTACACCCTGAAACGCAGCAGCAAACGGCGCAGCATCGGTCTGCGCATTGACGAGCGCGGGTTGACCGTCAGCGTGCCCCTGCGTGCCTCGGAAAAATGGTTGCACAGCGTGCTGCAGGACAAGGCCGACTGGGTGGTGGAAAAAATGGCCGGCTGGCAAGCAAGACAGGCGCCGGTTATCCAATGGCGTGACGGTGAGACCCTTCCGTTCTGCGGCAACACGCTGAAATTGCGCGTGGTGCCCGATCTGTTCGGCGCGCCGCCCGCCTTGCGCGGCGAGACTTTGCATTTATGCCTGGCGCAGCCTGCCTCGCCGCAGAGGATTGAACAGGCGGTGGGGCAGTGGTATCGGCAGCAGGCGCTGGATCTTTTCGGGCAACGTGTGGCGCACTTTGCGCCGCAACTTCAAGTCGTGCCGCGCGCGGTTAAGCTATCCGCGGCACGCAGCCAGTGGGGAAGCTGCACCGTGCGCGGGGTGGTGCGCCTGAACTGGCGCCTGATCAAGCTGGCGCCGGCGCTGATTGATTACGTGGTGGTGCATGAATTGGCGCATCTGCGGGAGATGAATCATTCCGCCGCGTTCTGGCAAGTGGTGGATAGCGTCTGTCCGGATTATCGGCAGTTGCGCGGGCGACTGCGGGAATTCGGGATCGTCGACTGAGCGGCGGCTGCGACAATATGTCGCATTCCGCCGCATCCGATTGCGTTTTATAGTGCGCGCACCGGACAGCCGCAACGCATACGCTTGTCTCCTCCCGGATGGCATTTCGGCGGATGTCCGGTACCTAAAAGCGAACTGCCACGCCTGCGCCGGTCTGTACCAGCTCCGCCAGTTTTGCAAACAATTCGCCGCTGTCGCGCTGGCTGGTCCATTGCCCGTCGCGCCAGGCAAAATGAAACCCGCCCGATTTGGCCGCCAGCCATATCTCGCGGTTCGGCCTGTGCCGGTTCACGATCACCTTGCCGCCGTCGTCGAACTCGATCTCCATGATCGAGCCGTTGCTGTCGTAGTCGATGTCGCTGCCGTCCAGCGCGCGTTCGATACGCTCGAACACGGCATCGGCCAATTGGTTGAATTCACTTTCGGTCATGCTTGCTCCCGCTGGGTGGCGCGCTCGCGCTTCGCTTATAATCGCGCCGGTTTGGTTATCAGGAAAGAAGTTCATCATGCGAACCGTCTGCATTATGTTGCTGTTACTGTTGTGCGCGCAAGGTTGCGGGCGCAAGGGGCCGCTGTATCTGCCGCCGCCCGAAGCCGCAGCAGGCTACGCCCACTCACCCTCCGCGCAGGAAGCTCCCGACCATGAATGATTATTTCAGTTACCACCATAACGAACTGTACGCAGAACAGGTTTCGCTGCAACAGATTGCGCGCCAATTCGGCACGCCCTGTTATGCCTATTCGCGCGCCGCGCTGGAAAGCGCCTACCGCGCTTTCGAGCAGGCGCTTGCGCCGCGCGACCATCTGATCTGCTACGCGGTCAAGGCAAACCCCAATCTGGCCATCCTCAATCTGTTCGCGCGGATGGGGGCGGGATTCGATATCGTGTCCGGCGGCGAACTGCAGCGCGTGCTGGCGGCGGGCGGCGCGGCGGGAAAGGTGGTGTTCTCCGGTGTGGGCAAGCGCGAGGATGAAATGCGTCTGGCGTTGCAGGCGGGGATTTTGTGCTTCAACGTCGAGTCGGCGGCAGAGATGGAACGGCTGAACGGGGTGGCGGGCGAAATAGGAATAATTGCGCCGGTCAGCCTGCGGGTAAATCCGGATGTCGATGCCAAAACCCATCCCTATATTTCCACCGGACTCAAGCAAAGCAAATTTGGCATCGCCTACGATCGGGCATTGCCGCTCTATCGCCAGGCGGCGGGCATGGCGCATTTGCGCGTGACCGGCATCGACTGCCACATCGGCTCGCAGATCACCGAAGTCAGCCCCTTCATCGCGGCGGCGGAAAAAGTGTTGGCGCTGGTGGATCAATTGGCGGCGGAGGAGATCGTTCTCGATCATATCGACTTTGGCGGAGGCCTCGGCATTTGCTACGACAATGAAACGCCGCCGGCGATTACCAACTACGCGCACGCACTGTTGGCGGCATTGCGGGGCCGCAGCACCAGGCTGATCGTCGAGCCGGGCCGAATTTTGGTGGGCAATGCCGGTGTTCTGCTGACCCGGGTCGAATATCTCAAACATGGCGAGGAGAAGAATTTTGCCATCGTTGATGCGGCGATGAACGACCTGATGCGCCCCGCGCTGTACGACGCTTTTCATACCATCCGGCCGGTGCAAAAAAGCGCCATGCCGACACCGGAATATGAGGTGGTCGGGCCGGTCTGCGAAAGCGGCGACTTCCTCGGACATGCCCGTCAATTGGGCGTTGCAGCGGGTGATGTGCTGGCAGTGATGTCGGCGGGCGCATATGGAATGAGTATGAGCTCGAACTACAACACACGGCCGCGTGCCGTCGAAGTGATGGTGGATGGCAAAGCCGTCCATCTCATTCGCGCACGGGAAACGGTGGCGCAGTTGTATGCCGATGAAAAAATCATCAGGTAACTTTTTTTGCAGATAACCGCACAAATCTATTGCAGAAAAAAAATATTCGCGCATAGAATGCCGCCACCGGGCGTGTGGGGAGATTTCAGTCAACGGAAAGACGCATCGGGAGTGCAGTGGTTGCACGCAAACGTAGTAACTGGTTAGTCCATCAAACTTTAATAAGGAATGAAAATGGCAACTGCTACCAAAGCGAAAAGCACCACCCGTAAACCGGCTGAAAAGAAACCCGCCGCCAGGAAAGTAGCCGCCAGGAAACCGGCAGCGAAAAAAGTCGCGGCAAAGAAACCCGCCGTCAGGAAAGTAGCCGCCAGGAAACCGGCAGCGAAAGGCATTCTCGGCGCCTGACCTTGTTGGATCAGGGCGGGCGCCGGGTTGTTGCGTTTCGCACTTTCTTTCAATCGCCGCGTGATCAGTTTCGCGCAGTTTGGCCGCGTAGGGGTGCTGTCTCCTTTCGGAATGAACGATTCCTGAAATTGTTGTTGCGCAATTTCAGTCTGTGAATTCGTCCCGGATTCAGATCAGGAACAGGGTGGCCAGACCGAGGAAAATGAAGAAGCCGCCACTGTCGGTAATCGCCGTCAGCATGACGCTGGCACCAATTGCCGGATCGCGGCCGAGGCGTTGCATCAGCAAGGGAATGCCTATTCCGACCAATGAACCCAGCGTGAGATTGAGCATCATGGCACTGGTCATGACCAGGCCGAGCGGCACGCTGCGGTACAGGAAATAAGCGAATAGTCCCGCAATCCCTCCCCATACGATACCGTTCAGTCCGCTGATGGCGAGCTCCTTCAGCATCAGGCGGCGCGCGTTGTTTTCATTGATCTGGCCAAGCGCGAGCGAGCGGATGATGATGGTGGTGGTTTGGTTGGCCGAGTTTCCCGCGATACCCGCGACAATCGGCATCAGGGTGGCGAGCGCGACCATCTGGGCGATGGTGTTCTCAAACTCGCCGATCACGCGCGAGGCGAAAAATGCGGTGCACAGATTCAGCGCCAGCCAAGTCCAGCGGTTTTTCGCCGACTTCCACACCGAGGCGAAGATGTCTTCCTCTTCGCGCAAGCCGGCCTGATTCAGCAGGTCGGTGTCCGATTCCTCGCGGATGTAGTCCAACACCACGTTCACCGTGACCCGCCCGAACAGCTTGCCATCTTCGTGCACCACCGGCGCAGAAACCAGGTCGTAGCGTTCAAATGCCTGTGCCGCGTATTCCGCCTTGTCGTCCGGATGGAGCTGGATGACATCGGTGTGCATCAGCTGGCTGACCACGGTTTCCGGCTCGTTGACCACAATCAGGTTGATCGGCAGCACGCCTTTGAAACGTTCATCCCGATCAACCACGAAAACCTGGTCGGTGTGATCCGGCAACTCATCGAAGCGGCGCAGGTAGCGGGTTACGGTTTCCAGCGTGACATCTTCGCGCACATGCACCAGGCTGAAATCCATCAGTGCGCCGACCGCATCTTCCGGATAGGACATCGCCGCACGCAACTGTTCGCGCTCCTCGATCGGCAGCGACTTGAACACGTCGCGGATCACGTGATGCGGCAGGTCGGGGGCGAGGTCGGCAATCTCGTCGGTGTCGAGCTGTTCGGCCGCTTCGCGCAGTTCTTCGCGGCTCATGTCGTCGATCAGCGATTCGCGCACCGAGTCGGAGACTTCGATCAGGATTTCGCCGTCGTGCTCGGCTTTGACCAGATTCCATACCAGCAGACGCTGTTCGATCGGCAGTGCTTCCAGGATGTAGGCGATATCGGCGGCGTGCAGGCTTTCCAGCTTATCGCTAAGCTCGGCCAGGTGCCGCTTGTGCAGCATCTTGTCCAGCAGCTCGTGGCGTTCCGCTCGCGGCAATTCCTGGTTGTGCACCACGGTTTCCAGCAACGCCTGTTTCTCCAGCAGATGTTGCACCTGATGGAGATGGTCCTGCACGTTGTCGGTAAAGTGGTGTTCCGTGTTTTCGCTCATGGCGCGCCCCGCAAAATTGCGCGCTATTCTAACCGCAAATCGGAGCTGCGACTTCAGGGTATCTCGGCATCCGGCATCCGGTCGAGGAGGATGAGGGTTTTTGCCAGCATCCCCCGTGCCGCACGATGGCGGTCGTAATAGCGCGGATTCGGCACCATCGCGGCGAGACGCGCCGCCTGTTCGGCGCTGAGCCGGGAAGCGCGCACGCCGAAGTAATGGCGTGCCGCCGCCTCGGCGCCGAAGACGCCGTCACCCCACTCGATCACGTTCAGGTAAATCTCGAAAATGCGCCGCTTGTCCATCACCGCTTCCAGCATCAGGGTGATCAGCACTTCCTCGCCTTTGCGCCAGGGCGTGCGTTTGGTCGAGAGGAAGAGGTTTTTCGCCAATTGCTGGCTGATGGTGGAGCCGCCCGCCACGAACCGTCCCTTCTTCATATTCTGCTGATAAGCCTTGGCGATCCCTTCCCAGTCAAAGCCTTCGTGATCGACGAACTTGGCGTCTTCGGCCGCAATGAGTGCCCGCTTGAGGTGATTGGAAATGTTGCCGTAGGGCACCCATTTATGCTTCAGCTCCGCATCGGGATTGCGGTCCTGCATCACTTCCAGACGGTCTGCCATGAAGGAACTGCTCGCGGGGTTGAACTTCACCCACCAGCAGATGTGCGCGAACAGCCACAGTTGGTAGAGCACCAGCAGCGCGCATAGCACCATCACGCCGCGCCAGAAAAGGCTGCGCGGCAGCTTCATTGTTGGCGCAGTGCGGCTAGGACGGGCGCAGTATCCGGGCGCACCTTGCGCCACAGGCCGAAGGAAATTGCGGCCTGCTCCACCAGCATTCCCAGACCATCGGCAATGATGGCCGCGCCCTGTTGCCGTGCGAACGCCATGAAAGGCGTTTCCTTGCCGTACATCATGTCGTAGGCCAGCGCGCCCGGCTTGAACAGGCCATCCGGCAACGGCGGCAGCTGGTCGGTTAATCCGCTGGAAGTCGCGTTGATGACCAGGTCGAAACTGCGTCCGGCCAAAGCCTCGTAGGATTTGCCAAAGACCGTGCCCGCGCCTTCGAACGGGGCGGCGAGCTGCTCTGCTTTTTCCACCGTGCGGTTGGCGATGATGATGCCGACACCGGCATTGAACAGCGGCCACAGCACGCCGGCCGCCGCCCCCCCCGCGCCGAGGACGAGCGCATCCTTGAGAAACAGTTTGTATTGCAGGTTCTTTTCGATGTCGGCCAGTAGCCCCGCGCCATCGGTGTTGTCGCCGAGAATCTCATCACCTTCAAAGATCAGTGTGTTCACCGCATTGGCATCATTGGCGCGGCCACTGCGTTGCGTTGCCAGTTTGTAGGCTTCGAACTTGAACGGCACAGTCACGTTGCAACCCTTGTAGCCTTCGGCGCGCAGCCGCGCGACGGTCGCGGCAAAGCCGTCCAGCGGCGCTTCGATCGCCTCGTAACTGATGTCCTGCCCGGTTTGCTGCGCGAACATCGTGTGAATCAGCGGCGATTTGCTGTGCGCGATGGGGTTGCCGATGACGGCGTATTTATCGATCATATTTAATTGGATGGGTAAAAGTGGGCCGATTATAGCGGCTTAACCCGTACGCTTCAGTAGCGCCGACAGCAGACCGATCAACGCCATTGCCCATACGATCGCGACACCCGCAGGCAGGTCTAGCCATATGGAAAGCAGCAGCCCAAGCACATATCCGGCGATACCGATGCCAAAAGCGAACGTCATGCGGCGTTGTAATTGATACGTGGCGAGGGCAGGCACGATCAGGCTGGCGAACACCAGATAGATGCCGACCAACTGTACCGATGCGGTGATGGCGAGTGCGAACAAGGCATAGAAGACGAAATGGTTTTGGCTATTGTGCAGCCTGTGCCACACGATCAGCAGCGCGGCACTGAGCACGGCGGTGCTGATCAGTTGCGTATTGTTCACCCACAGTATCTGCCCCACCAGCAGGTCTTGTAGATGTTCGCCTGCATGCACGTCGCGGCTCATCAGCAGGATGCCGAGGCTGGCCGCGAGCACGAAGGTCAGGCCGATATAGGCCTCCTTCACTTCGGAGGCGTTGCGCTCTATCCAAGCCAGCAATACCGCACCACACAGGGCGCTGCTGCCCGCAATGAGCTGCACCAGCAGGGGCTGGTCGGTGAGGTCGAGCAGGCCGGCAATGACCACGCCCAGCCCCGCGATCTGCGCCACCGCCAGATCGGCGAAGATCACGCCACGCTGCAACACGCGCATGCCGAACGGAATGTGCGTGGCCAGCACCAGGAGTCCGGCGAAGAAAACGGGAAGCAGGATGTCGAATTCGAGCGCGTTCATTGCAGCCCCGCCAATAGGCGCGCGATCGTGTCATCGAACAGACCATACAGGTCTTTGACCTTGTCGCTGCCGCCTACCGTATAAGGCAGCACGACCGCAGCGATGTGCGCGCGTTGCGCGATCCATTCCGATGGGCGTTCATTTTGATACGCGGCACGCAACACCATCCTGGCAGGTTGTTTTTGCAGGGTGGCCAGCACCTGCGCCAGATGCGCCGCACTCGGTTCCATGCCGGGCTTGGGTTCCAGTGCCTCGACCTCATTCAATCCCAGCCAGTGGCTTAAATAAGGGAAACCCTTGTGCTGCACGACGACCGCCACCCCTTTGAGCGTTGCGGCTTGCGCTTCCCATTTCGCAATCGCTGCACGCCATTGTTGATTGAACGCAGTGAGGCGTTGCCGGTAGTGCGCTGCATTACCGGGGTCGAGTTGCGCGAGACGTTTGCCGAGTGCTTCTGCGACAGGCAGGAAATTGCGCGGGTCGGTCTGGATGTGCGGATTGCCCAGCGCGTGCACATCACCCTCACCGCGATCGAGACGTGTTGGCACTTCCAGCATCGTGACAAATTGCGCCGTTTCGAAATAGCCATCGCTGCCCGGAAGCACTGTGTTGTTGCCCGATTCGCGTAACACGACAGGCAGCCATGCCACTTCCAATTCCGCTCCCGTGCACACCACCAGATTGGCGCGGCGTGCCTGTGCGATCAGGCTGGGACGCGCCTCGATGCGATGCGGGTCTTGCAGTGCGCCTGTCGCAGTGTAGAGGGTGGCTTTGTCGCCCGCGAGTTCTTGTGTGAGTGCCGCCCATTCCGGTTCGCAGACGAACACGTTGAGGGCGGCGTGGGCTTGGCTGCTCAATACAAGCATAGAGAGTGCGAAAAGTATTTTTTTCATGATGAGTTCCTTTTAGTTACGCCACTTCGGCCTGCGCCGGAATGACAGCTATTCATTCAGTAGCTGTGCGCGCCGTGTGCGCCCAGGCTCATGATGTATTGCACAAAGAACTGGGTGTCGGCCAGCCCCTGGCGCGACAGGTCGTGCGCCAGTTGCACGCGCAGGCGCGAGAATTCGCTCGGGCTGAAGTCCAGCATCAGCGTGGTGCGCGTCGGCGTGAAGGCGTAGTCACTGACGACATTGCCGGCATTCAGTGCGCCGACCTGTGCCACACCGGAATCGAGTCGGTCATAGCGCGCGCCCATTCTCCAGCGCGGGATAAATTGATACACGCTTTGCAGGTAGAAGCCACTTTGCGTATTGCTGAATGTGTCGGTCACGCCCGTAGCTGCCGTGTCATAAGTCAGATCGCCACTTTCCTTGCGGCGGAAATATTCGCCCTGCACTTTGAGATAGCGTTCGCGGAGGTTGCCGTTGGGCGCATATTTCCACACGAAATCCAGCCCGGCCGTATGGCTGTCGCCGCTGAACAGATTGGTGACGGGGTTGCCGCTCAGGTCGGGCACATCCGCACTTTCGCGATCCACCGCGCGGGTGCGATGCAGCGATGCGCCGGCGCGCCAGCTCTGCTCGATGCCGATGTCGCCGCCGATGTGGGCGAACACGACGCCTGCGCCACTGCCGTTCTTCGCCCGGTCGGTG
>CAYTZF010000170.1:0-6908 GCA_964442265.1 uncultured Sideroxydans sp. | reverse complement strand
CAGAAATTCAACCCGCTGCTGGACTGGTCGAACAACGACGTGTGGGCCTACATCCGCCAGAACGATGTGCCGTACAACAAACTGCACGACCAGTTCTATCCCAGCATCGGCTGCGCGCCGTGCACCCGCTCCATCACGCCGGGCGAAGACATCCGCGCCGGCAGATGGTGGTGGGAAGACCCCGCAAACAAGGAATGCGGCCTGCATGTGATCAAAGGGCCGAAGGTGGCGCACGGCAGCGGTGTGCAGGCGGTGAGCAAGACTTCCTTGCAGGCGAGCCGCGAGCGGATATTTGAAATCGCCGCCCGCGCCAAATTCAAACAGGAGGTTCCGGCGTGAAGCAGGGGCCTGAAACGAAATGAAACTATTCGATCACAACATGAGCGCAAAAACCTTATCCCATCTGGACACGCTGGAAAGCGAATCCATCCACATCATGCGCGAGGTCGCGGCGGAATGTAAAAATCCGGCGCTGCTGTTCTCCGGCGGCAAGGATTCCATCGTCATGCTGCGCCTGGCGGAAAAGGCATTTCGTCCGGCGAAGTTTCCGTTCCCGCTGGTGCATATCGACACCGAGCACAACTTTCCCGAGGTGATCGCCACACGCGACAAATTGGCCGCCGATCTGGGCGAGCGGCTGATCGTGCGTTCGCTGGAAGACTCGATCAAGCGCGGCACGATCGTGATCAAGGACGAGAGCAAACCGCGCAACCCGTACCAGTCGGTGACGCTGCTGGAGACCATCACCGAGTTCGGCTTCGACGCCTGTCTCGGCGGGGCGCGGCGCGACGAGGAAAAGGCGCGCGCCAAGGAACGCATCTTCTCCTTCCGCGACGAGTTCGGCCAGTGGGATCCGAAGAACCAGCGCCCGGAATTGTGGGATATCTACAACACCCGCGTGCATCCCGGCGAGAACATTCGCGTGTTCCCGATCAGCAACTGGACCGAGACCGACATCTGGCAATACATCGGGCGCGAGCGGCTGCACATTCCGGGCATCTATTTCGCGCACGAACGCGAAGTGATCCGGCGCGGCGGCAACGTGATCCCGGTGTCGCATCTGGTGCAGCCGAAGGCGGGCGAAAAAACGGAGGTGGTGTCGGTGCGCTTCCGCACCGTGGGCGACATGACGTGTACCGCGCCGGTGGAATCCACCGCCCGCACGGTGGACGAGATCATCGCCGAGACCGCGACCACGCGCATCACCGAACGCGGCGCGACACGGATGGACGACCAGACCTCGGATGCGTCGATGGAATTGCGCAAGAAGGAAGGGTACTTCTAGACCGTCATCCCGGCGCAGGCCGGGATCCAGTCAGAAGAGAGATTCCCGCAACGCGGGACAACACTCAAAGGCATATTCAATAAGATCGCTGGATCCCGGCCTGCGCCGGGATGACGAAGCTGGAAAATTTGAGGAATTAACCATGAACACCACCACACAACTGTTACGTTTCATTACCGCCGGCTCGGTTGACGACGGCAAGAGCACGCTGATCGGCCGTCTGCTGCACGACTCGAAATCGATTTTCGAGGACCAGTTTGCGGCGATCTCGAAAACCAGCGCAAAGCGCGGCACGGCGGCGGTCGATCTGTCGCTGCTGACCGACGGCCTGCAGGCCGAGCGCGAGCAGGGCATCACCATCGACGTGGCCTACCGCTACTTCGCCACGCCCAAGCGCAAGTTCATCATCGGCGACACGCCGGGGCACGAGCAATACACGCGCAACATGGTGACGGCGGCAAGCACCGCCAATCTGGTCGTCATTCTGATTGATGCGCGCAAAGGTGTCCTGGTACAGACCCGCCGCCACAGCTATATCGCCAGTCTGCTCGGCGTGCCGCACGTGGTGCTGGCGGTGAACAAGATGGACATGGTCGATTATTCGCAGGCGCGCTTCGACGAGATTGTTGCCGACTACAAGGCTTTTGCCGCCCAGCTCGGCCTGCACGACGTGCATTGCATCCCGTTGTCGGCGCTGAATGGCGACATGGTGGTGGAGCGCGGCGACCGGTTGGGCTGGTACCAGGGCCCGGCCTTGCTCGAATTGCTGGAGAACGTCGAAATCGAGCACGACGTGAACACCAGCGACTTCCGCTTCCCGGTGCAATGGGTGTGCCGCCCGCAGACCGACGAATATCACGACTTCAGGGGTTTTGCCGGGCGCATCGAGGCGGGCGAAGTATCGGTGGGCGATGCGGTCACCGTCCTGCCCTCGGGACGCACCACCACCGTCAAGGAAATCGTCACCTATGACGGCGGCCTGCTCACGGCTTATGCGCCGCAGTCGGTCACGCTGCGGCTGGCCGACGAGATCGATATCTCGCGCGGCGACATGCTGGTTAGAAGCAGTGCGCATCCACCCAAAGTGGAAAAGGAATTCGAAGCGACCCTGTGCTGGCTGGCCGAGGCGCCGCTGGACAAGCAGCGCAAGTATCTGGTCAAGCACACCACGCGCACGGCGAAATGCCTGTTCTCGCGTCTCGACTACCGCGTCGATGTCAATACGCTGGAACAGCATGCGGTGGAAAAGCTGAATATGAACGACATCGCGCGCGTGGCAATCAAGACCCAGCAGCCGCTGGTGTTCGACCCCTACGCCACCGACCGCGCCACCGGCAGCTTCATTGTCATCGACGAGGCGAGCAACAACACGGTAGCGGCGGGGATGATTATGTAGGCCGGGTTTCAACCCGACAAGGCGCTATGCATGGTTGTGGGTTATCGGACTAAAGTCCGACAAAGCGCGCGCTCTGCCCAGCGCTTATGCGCAACCGTAGAGATCGTTTTCACGCGGAGATGCGGAGGTCGCGGAGCAAGGTGATCTGAAGGGGTCGATTTCCCTCCGCGCACCCCGCGACTCCGCGTGAAAACGAGTTCATTGCCCGTTCGTGAATTTCGCGGACGGTCGATTGTGGTATCTTTCCGCCATTGAAACTGATGCCACACCGTTGCCGCCATGAGCCTGCTTGCCCTGATCGCCGCCTTGCTGCTGGAACAGGTCGTTCCCTTGTCTTCGCGCCAGTTCCTGTACGAATGGGTGCTGGCCTATGTCGAATTTTTTCGGGAGCATTTCGACGCGGGCGAACGTTCGCACGGGCGCATCGCCTGGCTGCTTGCGGTGCTGCCGCCGCTGGCACTGGTATGGCTGCTATATGCCTTGCTGCTGGCCCAACATGCGCTGTTCGCCTGGGCATTCAGCCTGCTGGTGCTCTACCTCTCGATGGGCTTTCGTCAGTTCAGCCATTACTTCACCGACATCCACCAGGCGTTGCGAGACAACGATTTATCCCTCGCGCGCGAACTGCTGGACGAATGGACCGGCAAATCCTGCAAGGACCTGAATCCGCAAGAAGTGGCGCGCTACACCATCGAACAGGCGCTGCTGGCCTCGCACCGCAACGTCTTCGGTGTCATCTTCTGGTTCGTCGTCTGTATGATGCTGGGCATGGGGCCGCTCGGCGCCGTGCTGTATCGCCTGGCCACCTTCACCGCCAACCGCTGGCGCGGAGAGGATGAAGGGGGGAATGCGTTTGGCACTTTCGCGCAGCAAGCATGCCGCGTGCTGGAATGGTTGCCGTTGCGCCTGACCGCGAGCAGCTTTGCCATCGTCGGCAATTTTGAGGACACGATTTTTTGCTGGCGCACGCAGGCGGCAGAATGGCCGGAGCCGGATGAGGGCATCCTGCTGGCCAGCGGCGCCGGCGCGCTCGGGGTCAAACTGGGTGATACGCTGGTGCTCGACGACCAGCCCGTCTATCGCCCCGAACTGGGCAGCGGCGATGCCGTCGATATTGAGCATCTGCAAAGCGCGGTCGGCCTGGTCTGGCGCACGCTGGTGTTCCAGTTGATCATTCTGATGATGTTGACGGTGGCGAATCTGCTCGGTTGAGTGGTGGCTGCTCGGCCTTATGTGAATATTCACATAAGGCCGATTATGCAAAGTTCTCGATTATGTGAAGTTTCGGAGCAGGCTGTGCTGAAAGGTGGGAATTAAGCGGCAAGGCAGGTGGTGATGCAGATGTAAGCTGGACATAATTTCTGCGTAAGCCTGAAGTAGTGGTCCCACTTCAGGAGACTATTCTGGCCCACACCACATCACCGCGATGCTTCTATTGCAGGACGGCATCGACATCAGGTAGTCCTTACTCGGTCATGAGAGTCCCGTCACCACGGACCGTTACGTCGAAGCAGATGTGACCATGAAGGAGCGCGCCTTGCTCATACTTCACGAACCAGAGGCCAATACCTATCGCTAGACGGCGACTGACTCTCTTGTCGATTTCCTGAAGAGGCAGTAATTATGTGAAGGTCGAAATTTGCACCAGCCACTGGTAGTCATAGCTTGGTGCGGATTCCAACCGTCACTTCACATAATCGAGAACTGTGCATAATCGGCCGTAGCAGACGGTTGATAGTGCTCTCACATGCTTCCGGTATATGGGCGAAGCCGACATACAAGTTGCCAAAGTTTTGCATGACTGAAGTTAGCCGACTGACTATAAGCAGTTGTCTTGGCTAGCAAAACGCTGTGACCTTTCTTAGTGATGACCATTGGTCGCGCCCAACATGCAGTAATTCAAATCGCGTATGATCTTCAGTCGTGAAATATCTCTTACATAAACATGAAGCGCCATAGAAGCCACATCCTTGAAGATATGTCAGTCACAGCGCTGCGAGCCGCTCTCCCTGAGACCTGGGTGATGCATGATTTTCGTCGGGACTATGGGATAGACGTACAGATTGAGATATTCGATACAGATGGCAATTCAACCGGCCTTCGTGTTTATGGTCAGCTAAAAGCAACAGACAAAAATGAAAGTGAAGATATTCTTAGTCTAGATCGCAATCACTTTGAGTATTGGGCTGCCCACTCCGACCCTGTTCTCCTTCTTCGATTTTTTTCAACAACAGGAACATTTAAATGGTGCTGGATGCACGACATCGAATGGCGAATGAAATCATCTGCATCATCAGTTGATGCAGCCCCTCATTTAGCACCTTGGAGCAAGGAAGAAACCCCAAAGGTGATTGAACAGCTTGCAAGGCTAAGAAATCAAAATCTGCATCAACGTCTTTCTTCACCAACAACTGTCTCGGTCAGAAATGCTTCTGATGGAATCGCAGGCAGTCTAAAGCTAGCGACATTGATTGAAAGTCTGTTGCCTTCTATATCTTTCAGAGTTCTTGGTGAGCTTGAATCGACTTGTCACTTTGATGTTTTATTTGAAGGTAAGAGCTTACGAGTAGGTTTCGTTGGGCTTCCAGGATTTGTTGTCTCTAGCGACGAAGATTGTGACATCGAACACATCGCCGATTTGGCAGTGCTACTTATTTTCTTCATCTCGTGTCGATACAACAGGAACTCTGATGCACGAGTTATCGCGAGTCAGGCGTCTGCGACTCTGTTTGGTGCTGTATCGGAAGAATTCCAACCACTCCTTTTCGATGGGCTCATGTACTCGCTAGGGATTGACCAAGCCATTCCGTTAATTATGAGCAAAGTTGTTAATGTGTATGATCCCATCGTTTGGTTTAAGATCCATGCAGCCGGTTATCGAGCAAGCAAGCTACATGGGCAAACCGAACTGTGGTTGAAGCAATTGAAGAACTGGGCGGATGCACCGCCATATCCTGAGATGTCCGCAACAGCGGCATACAATGCGGCAAATTCCCTAGCCCAAGCCAATTTGTGGCATGAAGCACTAGACTATTACAAACTTGCAGGCGAGCGAGATCGGAGCTATTTCGACAAAGACTATTATTGGGCAGAACTAGGGGCTGCTCAGTTCGAGACGGATCAAGCGGCTGCAGCGGCGGCTTCATACCAAAAGGCGTTTGACATCAACCCCACTCCAGCGGGTCAGTGGCGTCTTGGCGATGCACTATTTCACTGCGGGCACTATGAATCTGCCTATAAAAATATTTTCGATGCCCTCGCAAGAGATGAGAATCTTGGCTCATATCCTAGATTAATTATGGCGGTTTGCGACGAATTGATTTCAACCTGGGGAATCAAAGAACAAGAAATACAGCCGATTGACGACTCAATTCAGAATAAACTAATGACACTTAAGGAAGCAGCCAGTGCAGATGACTTGATTTTAAGCCTGAGGCCTTATTTAGAAATTTGCGCCATCAATCCACTCCTATCTTTTAATTCTGGTCACGTAGCAAATATCTCCAATCAACCACGACTCGCTCTGTACAGGTATCTTACTTGTGCACTTAGGCAGCGAGGCGACACCCAAGCATGGGCTAATACTATTGCTGCTGCGTTTCAAATTAATGAGGCAGACTTGTTGCTTCTCATATTGGACTCAGCGTATTTTTATGTTGGCGAGGAGTTGGTTGAAGCTGTGTTAAAGGCACTTGTAATACCCGCCGGCTTGCCTAATGAAACCGCTATTGAATTTCAACGGCAACTAATTGCACTAATCAGGGCAACTGCGAAAAGCGCTGACAATTCGGTCACCATGAGGATTCATGGCAATGAGGGCACTAAAAGTATTGAGGTGGCTTCTTAGACTTGGGGCGTCTGTTGGCTAGCATAGCAATAGAAACTTTGAATCTCGTATGTCCCCTTCGTCCACATTGTAGTAGCTCATGTTGCGAAATTACCTTCGCTAAAGCTGCCGTACGCGAAGGGCTGTTCCGGCCGAAGACAGGCCCTTTATCGCGATCCATCTTTCAGGCCGTTCCGGGCCACACTACGACTGATCCTCGGCACAAAGATGAGGGGCCCCAAGACTCTCAGGCAACGAAATCTTTGTGCGTATCTTTGGCGCAAGATTAATGCCCGGCGATCTGCTGGAACAGTTGCAATCTGCGCGCGTCGCTCTTGCCTTCCGCGGTTGCCTGGCGAATCGCGCAGTCCGGTTCGTGCGAGTGGCTGCAATTGGCGAAG
>CAYTZF010000169.1:0-3642 GCA_964442265.1 uncultured Sideroxydans sp. | reverse complement strand
CGGTAGCGCGCGAACAGTTCATCGGCAATGACGATGGTCTGAATGCACGCCCGGCCGCCGGACTTCAGGTTGCGCGCAAGGCACGCAAAGTAGCCCGGCCAATACGCCTCGCCCACCGCCTCGAACATCTCGATGGATGCGACGGCGTCGTATTGTCCGTCGCTGTCGCGATAATCCATCAGGCGCAGATCGGCCTGTGCGGCCATCCCCGCATGCTCCAGTCGCTGTTGCGCGTAGTGCAGTTGCTCGGTCGAAAGGGTCAGCCCGTGCACCGTGGCCCGCGCCTCCCGGATCGCCGTCTCGGCAAAACCGCCCCAGCCGCAGCCGATTTCCAGAATGTGCGCGCCTGCCGCCACCCGCAATTGTTCGAGGATGCGCCGATACTTGACCTGTTGCGCGTGTTGCAAATCATCACTGCCGGCGTGACTAAAGAGTGCGCTGGAGTAGGTCATCGACGGGTCCAGCCAGAGGCGGTAAAAATCGTTGCCGATGTCATAGTGTGCGTGAATGTTCCTGCGGCTCCCGCTGCGGCTGTTGCGGTTGAACAGGTGACGCGCGCGATGCAGCAGACTGCCCCACCAGGTGCCATAGATCAGCGCCTCGACCTGTTGCCGGTTGCGCACGAACAGCTCGATCAGGCCGGTCAGATTGTCGGTCGTCCAGCCGCCCTTGATATAGGTCTCGGCAAAGCCGATATCGCCCGCCTTCATCACTGCGTCGAACATCTCCCAGTCATGCAGATGCAGTGAAATCGGATAGCTGCCGTCGCCAAAATGCAGGCTCTCGCCATCGGGCAGTTGCAGGTGCAATGCGCCCTGTTGCAGTTGCGTCAGCATCTTGAGGATCAGCCGGACGCGGGCCGGATAGCGGCGCATACGCGCGTCCGTGTGCCGGCGACTCGCAGGATTGCTCTCGGCGGTGATTGTCTTGGTATTCATTTGCTCAACTCCTCGGTCGGGGGTAATGGTTTGCGCTGGAACGGCACTTTTTTGATCCACAGCTTCAATGCCTGCCAGTGGATGCGCGCGATGACCATGAAAGTCATCAGGGGAAAACTCAGCATGGCCAACGCGATGTTGCGATCGGTCAATGCGCGCGAACTGCCGCTGATGTTGGTCAGCAACAGCTTGCCCTGTGCATCGTGGTAGTCGATGCGCGCCAGGGTGTCTTCACTGTCGGCGCGCGGATGGCGAATGAACTGGAAGCGGTAATGGCCTTCGATGCGGCAAAACGGCGATACATGGAAAATCTTTTTCGCCGTCATCTCGCTGCTGTTGCCGATCGGCCCGCCTTCATCCAGCAGATAGCAATGACGCTCGCCAAAAGTGTTGCTGACTTCGCACAGCACAGCGCGCAACGCGCCGTCCGCGCGATGGCAGAACCAGAACGACACCGGGTTGAACACATAGCCCAGCACGCGCGGAAAGGTTTGCAGCCAGACTTCGCCGTCCGCATCGTGAATGCCGTTGCGCGCCAGCACGCCGTCGATCCATGGCAGCAAAGGGTGGTTGCCGTCGCCGTGATCCCGGTCATGGAAAGACAGCAGGTTGAAACGGTTGCGCGAGAACCAGCGCGTGGCCGGTGTCTTGCCTTCAAGACTGCGCAAAGGCAGGCGCAGGAAATACACGCCGTAGTTGAACGCGTTGCGCACCGGCCGCAGCCGGGTGTGATGTACTTTGCCGAAACAGAGTTGCGCGCTAGCCATTTTTCCTGCTCGCCTTGTCAATCGACTGTGCCACCGCAAGCCCGGATTTCAGGCCATCTTCATGGAAGCCATATCCCGTCCACGCCCCCGCATACCAAACGTTGTGGTGCCCCTGGATCAGATCGAGATTGCCTTGCGCCTCAATCGCGGCGGCATCAAAGACGGGATGCGCATAATCGAATTCGGCGATGACCTTGGCCGGGTCGGGCGCATCAATGGGATTCAAAGAAACAATCACCGACTCCTTGAACGGCAGGGGTTGCAATGTGTTGATCAGGTAATGCACGCACACTTGCGGCTCGCGGCCACTGCGGCTTTGGTAATTCCAGGCCGACCAGGTCTTGCGCAAGCCGGGCAGGCAGCGGGTGTCGGTATGCAACACGGCACGATTGGGTTGGTAGCTGATGGCTGAGAGGACGCGCTGTTCTGACGGAAAAGCATCCCGCAGCAGCTTGAGTGCCTGGTCGCTATGCGTTGCCAGCACGACGTGATCGAAGTAATCCTGACCGCTTTGGGTATCCACGCACACCCGCCGCTTGCTGCCCAGATCGGTCCGCGTAATGCCAACCACCGGCGTGTTCAGGCGTGTGTCCGCGATGCCGGCCAGCATCTTGTCCACGTAATGGCGCGCTCCGCCTTTCACCGTCCACCACTGCGGCCGGCCACTCACCTGCAGCAGGCCATGGTTATGGCAGAAGCGCGCGAAGGTGGTCACGGGAAAATCCAGCATCTGCGCAGTGGGACAGGACCAGATGCAGCCCGCCATTGGCAACAGGTACCAATCGCGGAAAGCCGCACCATAATGGTGTCGCGTCAGAAAATCCCCCAGTGAAAGCCTTGCATCGGGATGCGACGACGCGGCCGCCAGTTCGGTGGCATCCCGGTTGAAACGCAGGATGTCGCGCAACATGCCCCAGAAACTTGGGCTGAACAGATTGCGCCGCTGGGCGAACACGGTGTCCAGATTGCCGCCTGCCCATTCCAGGGTGCGCTGCGCCAGCGCATGTTTGACCGAGAACGACATGTCGGTCGGCACGGTTTCGACCTGAAGTTCGGCGAACAACTTGACCAGGTTCGGGTAAGTCTGGTGGTTGAACACGAGGAAGCCCGTATCGACCCCGTAAGTGATACCGCCCAGACTGACATCCACCGTATGCGTGTGTCCGCCAAAGTAATCGTCTGCTTCATACAAGGTGACCCGATGGCCCGCTTGTCCTAGACGATAAGCGCAGGCAAGGCCGGAAATACCCGAGCCGATGACTGCGATTTGTTGGGCTTGCTTTGTCATTTTCTTTATTTCGTCCTAGACAAACTAGATTCGTTGGCGCGATAATAGGGTGAATCTAGTTTAAATGTCAACTTTGTCTAGGACATAATGTGAACTCACTCCTCTTCGACATCGCCAGCGTGGAGCGCGATACGGGCATCGGGAAAGACACTTTGCGCGTCTGGGAGCGCCGCTATGGCTTCCCCATTCCGGTGCGCGACGAGCGCGACGAGCGCCTCTATCCGCAACCGCAGGTGGAACAACTGAGATTGATAAAACGTTTGTTGAGCAATGGGTTACGCCCCGCGAAGGTGGTTGGATTAAGCCTGGAAGAGCTGCATGACTTGCTGCCGCAGGCAGTGCCCGTAGCGAGTGAATACTCACCCGAAGTTGTGGCGCTGGCAGAATTGATCAAAACACACCAGGCGCTATCGCTGCGCATTCGCCTGAATCGTTTGTTACTGCAACTGGGACTGGATGATTTTTTGTCCAAGACACTGATTCCGCTCAACCGGTTGGTGGGCGAAGCCTGGATGCGCAACGAGATCCGCATCTTTGAGGAACACCTGTACAGCGACCAGATCGTGCACGTCCTGCGCAATGCGATCAGCGGTATCCATGACGCGACGGCCTCGCCGCGCATCCTTCTCACCACCCTGCCGGGCGAAGA
>CAYTZF010000168.1:0-3340 GCA_964442265.1 uncultured Sideroxydans sp. | reverse complement strand
AGAATCGGAATTCAAGCCGAGACGGCGCGATTTGCCAATGATGACTTCGGGTGCAAAGAATGCGCTTTCAAGGAAGATGTCGGTAGTCGCCTCATTCACCGCGCTGTCGGCCCCGCCCATCACGCCGGCCAGCGCGACCGGGCCCTTGCCGTCGGCGATCACCAGCATGTCGTCCTGCAGATCAACGGTCTGCTCGTTCAGCAGTTTCAGGCTCTCGCCCTTGCCGGCAAAACGCACGTCGATATCGCCGTTCAGCTTGTTCAGCTCGTAAGCATGCAGCGGTTGCCCCAGCTCAAGCAACACGTAGTTGGTCACATCGACCAACGCGCTGATGCTGCGCAATCCGCAGCGCTGCAAGCGCTGCATCATCCAGGCCGGCGTGACCGCCTTGGCGTTCACACCGGAGATCACACGCCCGCTGTCACGCGGGCAGGCGGCGGACGCTGTTATCTTGACCTTGCGGCTCAGGCTGCCCGTTTGTTTGAATGAGGCTGGCGGAACAGTTTGCAGCGGCGCGCTGGTCAATGCCGCCACTTCGCGCGCGATACCATACAGCGACAGGCAGTCGCTGCGATTGGGGGTCAGCTTGAGGGTGATTAGCTGATCATCCAGGTCGAGAAATTCGCGGATGCTCTGCCCGACGACAGCATCGTCATTCAACACCATCAGTCCGGCGCTCTCTTCCGCCAGACCCAGTTCTTTTTCCGAGCACATCATGCCAAAAGAGGCAATGCCGCGCACCTTGGCCTGCTCGATCTCGATGCCGGGCAGTTCGGCACCGACCAGCGCGCAAGGCGCTTTCATGCCCACGGTCACGTTGCCCGCGCCGCACACGATGGTCAGCGGTTCGGTCGCGCCAACGTTCACGGTCAACAGATTCAGGCGGTCCGCGTCAGGATGTTTTTCTTTGCTCAGTACCTGCGCCACGACGACCTTATCGAAAGCCGGTGCGACAGGTTTCATCTCCTCCACTTCCAGCCCGGCCATGGTCAAAAGATGTGACAACTCCCCGCTCGACAGCGACGGATTGACGAAGGTGCGCAACCAGGATTCGGAGAATTGCATGGTAAATTAAAAAATTCGTGAAGACGATTGTCCCCTCCCCCGCCGGGGGAGGGTTAGGGTGGGGGAAACCGGCATGACGAGTTTCGGTATCATAAGTGGTCCCGGCTTGCCAGTTAGTTGAATTGTTTGAGAAATTGCAGGTCGCTCTCGAAGAACAGCCTGAGGTCATTCACGCCGTAGCGCAGCATGGCCAGACGCTCGACCCCCATACCGAAGGCAAAGCCGATGTATTTTTCGTTGTCGATGCCGACGTGCTTGAGCACGTTCGGGTGCACCATGCCGCACCCGCCGATCTCCAGCCAGCCGTCTTTCCAGCTCATGTCCATCTCGGCCGAGGGCTCGGTGAACGGAAAAAACGAGGGGCGGAAGCGCACCTGGATGCCGTCGCTCTCGAAATAGTTTTGCAGGAAATCGGCGATCACGCCTTTGAGATCGGCGAAGCTCACCCGTTCGCCAATCCACAATCCTTCCACCTGATGGAACATGGGCGAATGGGTGGCATCGGAATCCACGCGATAGACCCGGCCGGGCGCGATGATGCGGATATCAGGCATCGTCTCCAGATGCCTGTATTTCTCGATATGCGACTGCATATAGCGGATCTGGATCGGCGAGGTGTGGGTGCGCAACACGTGCTGTTCGTCGATATAGAAAGTGTCGTGCATGGCGCGTGCCGGATGATCCGCCGGAATATTCAGTGCGGTAAAATTGTAGAAATCGTTTTCGATCTCCGGACCCTCCGCCACATCGTAGCCGATCGAATGGAACAGCGTTTCGATCCGCTCCAGCGTGCGCGTAACCGGATGCAGTCCGCCCACGCCGGGGCCGCGACCCGGCAGCGTTACATCCAGCGACTCCGCCGCCAGCCTTGCCTGCAGCGCCTGCTGCTGGATGGCGTCGCGCCGTGCCTGCAACGCCGCTTCGATTTGTTGCTTGACCTGGTTGATGCGCGCGCCTGCGGCTGGACGGTCTGCGGCAGAGAGTTTGCCCAAACCCTTCAACAGTCCTGTCAGACTGCCATCCTTGCCGAGATAACGTGCTTTGACGTTCTCCAGCTCTGCTGCATCGACTGTTGCAGCAAAACTTTTCAGTGCGTCATCGAGAATTATTTGAAGTTCTTGCATTGTGTAATGATGCGATCGTGAAACAAAAAAGGAGGCATGAAGCCTCCTTTTTTATATTGCGCCGGGATTACGCGCCGAGGCTGGCTTTGGCTTGTCCGACGATCTGCGTGAACGCAGCCTTGTCGAACACGGCCAAGTCGGCCAGCACCTTGCGATCAATCTCGATCGCCGCCTTCTTCAGGCCGTTCATGAACACGCTGTAGCTCAAGCCCTGTTCACGGGCAGCCGCGTTGATCCGCGCGATCCACAGGGTGCGGAACTGGCGTTTCTTCTGGCGGCGGTCGCGGTAGGCATATTGCCCCGCCTTCATCACCGCTTCCTTGGCGATGCGATAGACACTGTTGCGGCGGCCGCGGTAACCCTTGGCCTTGTCCAGAATTTTCTTGTGGCGCGCGCGCGCCGTTACTCCACGTTTAACTCTTGCCATGTCAATAACTCCTTATGCGTAGGGCATCATGGCGCGAACGGACGCCGTGTTGGTTGCGTGAACTTCGGTCGAACCACGCAACTGGCGCTTGCACTTGGTGGTTTTCTTGGTAAGGATGTGGCGCTTGAACGCTTGCGCGCGTTTGATGCTGCCACCCGCGCGAACGACGAAACGCTTTTTCGCGCCGCTTTTGGTTTTCATCTTTGGCATAACAACTCCGTTTATTGGATGACGCCGGGAGGTCTCTGGCAGAAACACTTAAAACCCGAAATCACTTGTCTGGGGCATTTATCACTACCACCGCAACGGCAGCCCCTTGCTCCGTTGCGATGCAAACTTATTTGCGTTTCGGCCCGATCACCATCACCATCTGACGGCCTTCCATTTTCGGGAATTGCTCGACCGCGCCGTGTTCGGTGAGGTCTGCGCGAATCCGCTCGATCAGGCGCATGCCGATTTCCTGATGCGCCATTTCGCGCCCGCGAAAGCGCAATGTCACCTTGGTCTTGTCGCCGTCTGCCAGGAAACGGATCAGGTTGCGCAACTTGATGTTGTAGTCCCCCTCGTCCGTGCCCGGGCGGAATTTAACTTCCTTGACCTGAACCTGTTTTTGCTTGAGCTTGGCTTCGTGCTGTTTTTTGCTTTCGGCATATTTGAATTTGCCAAAATCCATGACCCGGCAAACCGGCGGTTCCGCCATCGGGGCGATTTCCACCAGATCCAG
>CAYTZF010000167.1:0-11476 GCA_964442265.1 uncultured Sideroxydans sp. | reverse complement strand
AGCGTGCCTTTGAACAGGTCGAGCGCGGTGTTGAGCGACTCGATCGCTTCCATGTCCATGTGGTTGGTCGGCTCGTCCATCAGCAGCACGTTGGGTTTTGCCAGCATGAGTTTGCCGAACAGCATGCGGCCTTTCTCGCCGCCCGACAGCACTTTGACCTTTTTCTTCACGTCGTCGCCGGAGAACAGCAAGCGCCCCAGCGTGCCGCGCACCACCTGATCGTCGTCATGCGGGCCGCGCCAGTCGGTCATCCAGGTCATCATGTCCTTGTCTTCGGCAAAGTCGGCCGCGTGGTCCTGCGCGTAATAACCCAGCTTGGCCTTTTCCGCCCATTTGATCGTGCCAGTGTCCGGCAACAGGTCGCCCGCCAGGATGCGCAGCAGCGTGGTTTTGCCGATGCCGTTGGGGCCGATGATGGCGACCTTCTCGCCCGCGTCGATGCGGAAGTTGACGTTGGAGAACAGCATCTTGTCGAAGCCCTTGGCCATCTTCTGCACTTCCACCGCGACCCGGTGCAGTTTCTCGCGCTCGTCGTATTCGAAGCGGATGAACGGGTACTGGCGGCTGGACGGCTTGATGTCTTCCACCTTGATCTTGTCGATCTGGCGCGCGCGCGAGGTGGCTTGTTTGGCCTTGGAGGCGTTGGCGGAGAAGCGCGCCACGAAAGCCTTCAGCTCGGCGATCTTTTCCTTGGCTTTGGCGTTGTCCGCCGATTGCTGTTCGCGCGCCTGGGTCGAAGCCAGCATGTAATCGTTGTAATTGCCCGGATAGATGGTGATCTTGCCGAAATCCAGATCGGCCATATGGGTGCACACGCTGTTCAGGAAGTGGCGGTCGTGGGAGATGATCACCATGGTCGAATTGCGCGCGTTGAGGATGTCTTCCAGCCAGCGGATGGTGTTGATGTCCAGGTTGTTGGTCGGCTCGTCCAGCAGCAGGATATCCGGGTTGGAGAACAATGCCTGCGCCAGCAGCACGCGTAGCTTGAAGCCGGGTGCCACCGCGCTCATCTTTCCCTGATGCAGTTCGATCGCGATGCCCACGCCCATCAGCAACTCGCCCGCGCGCGCTTCGGCGGTGTACCCATCGTATTCGGCGAAAGTCGCCTCCAGATCGGCGGCGCGCATGTAATCTTCCTCGCTCGCGTCCGGGTTGGCGTAGATCGCGTCGCGCGCGCTCATTGCTTCCCACATCTCGGCGTGGCCCATCATCACCACATCCAGCACGCGCATATCTTCAAAAGCGAACTGGTCCTGGCGCAATTTGCCCAGGCGCTCGCCGCGGTCCAGCATGACTTCGCCCGACGATTGCTCCAGATCGCCGCCGAGGATCTTCATGAACGTGGTTTTGCCGCAGCCGTTGGCGCCGATCAGGCCGTAACGGTTGCCGTCGCCAAATTTGACGGAAACGTTCTCGAACAACGGCTTGGCGCCAAACTGGATGGTAATGTTTGCGGTGGATAACATGGGACTGCCTTATTTTCGAAGGCGCGCATTCTACCATTGACCGCGCCCGACCGAACTGCTGGCACTTGTAGCAAACCATTTCGGCCGGCTGGTGATTTACACTGTCATCTTTCATAAAGTCCCCGGCAAGCGCCCAAATGACCAAAAACACCGGCAACATCCCCTTCCTGCCCCAAGACGCCGCTGACGGTTTGACCGCAGAGGAGCGAACCGGGCTGAAGAAACATCTTGCAGAAAAGTTGCTGGCGCTCGCCGTGCCGGAGAACGTTGCTCCATTGCAACGCGCGCGGCTGCAACTGGATATCGCCGAGATCCTGAACACGCTGGAGCGCAAGAAGGAAGCGTGGGATATCGCGCGCGATGCGTTCGTCGCGGCCATGCAACAGGAATCCTGGCAGGATGCGGTGGAAGCGTGCGACGTGCTCTATCAGGCGGAACAGGCTGATTCCATCGCGGTGCTGGGCATGGGCATCTGGCTGGCCGTGACCTTCCCGGTCGATCCGGAAGTGACGACTGCCCTGCTGATCCATCTCATCGACGAGACGCCCGATAATGCCGACGGCGCCGCTGTGGCGGCAATCACGGCGCGCTACGTGGTCGATCTGCGCGCCGCTGACGACCAGCACGAAAATCTGGGCTTCCTGGTGAACAACCTGATCGCCATGGTCGCCCAACGCCACAGCAACGTGCAGAACCAGGGCGCACTCGACCGTTGGCTGGACCGCCTGCAACTGCGCGACCCGCAGATCTTCCTGCCGCGCCTGGCGACCGTGGTGGAGGCGCTGGTCGGTGACAAATGGTGGTTCGACCGGGATGTGTTGCGCGCCCGCTTGCCAGATTGAACTTTCCTGACCCTACAGCGACCCTCGACACTATCGATACCGTCCCGAACCGTGGATTGGGTTCCCACTGTGGCCGTACTGCCGGAACAGCTGCGCCCAGTGGCGTGCACCGGAGCTGGCTTCCATACCGATCAGGCACGGTGGCAAGTTGGCAATGAGCGGTAACAGGTCAGCGCGAGAAACTTTCGGTTTTACCAGAGCAGACCGGCCAGTATCATCTACCCCGTGCCCGGCGAGCACGTTCTTGGCAATATCGATTCCTACGGTGATAATATTCATGAACTCTGCCTTTCGTGGTATTGATGAAATGACCAGATTCCTCATGGCAATTGTTGCCGTCTGCGGCTTCCACCGCAACCCCGGGACGGGGAAGCCACTTTCATTCGTTAGGTTAAGTTGCAATTACGAGTTTAATCTGCGATTTATCAAGGTAGTGTCACACATAAAAATTTATAACAGCTTAAAAATTTTGAATATTCTTTCGCTGTTTTTTTTCCCCTCAGCAAGCTATGCATCTATTCAGGGAAATCGTATTTATCAATACGATGCAGGCTGCGCGTTATTCGAAGTACACGAACAAATACCGGAAATCATTGACGGTGTTGCCACAGGCCCGGCGCTGCACACACTGTCTGTAGCTACCCGTGAGCCAGGCAATATATTAGACGGCGTATCCGTTTCTTCGGATGGGGCGATTAACATCACCGAATCAAGTGTAAGCAATGGCTTTACACAGGGCTTTATAGAATTAGCTCGCGTACCCAGCGGCATTCAATTGGTAGTGATGGCTCAAAACCCCAAACAGCCTTTTAGTTGGCGCCTTAACGCAAAGTGTCACAAGGGTGCTGTTGGCGTTCTGCATTTTGACGAAATTAAATCAACACCCCCCCGCACTGATGTAGCAGATAAAGCCATCGACCAAATATTTTTTGGCAGTGAAAACAGGCCAGAAAATGGCCCCACCAAGGATGACTACTCAAGACCGATTACCATCAACCCTCCGCGTAGTGATATTGATCAGTTATTAGCCGGTTTAGAAAGGCCAGCATCGGCTCCACTGACAAATGATGTACCGTCTAATACTGATTCGATAGGAGACGCCCTGTTAAAAGCAGATCGGGAACGTATTCATAATGAGCAAGTACAAAACCTGGCCATCGCAACCGATGCGGCCGCCAGTCAGCAATACCGAGCTCTATCAGAAGCGCAGCAAGTTGCTTCTCGACATTTAAATGAATTAATTGAAGCCAGACGGCGTGAGGCAGAGCGTATTGCAGCTGAGCAAGAACGCAGGCGGGAAAAATCAGAAAATGCTGCCGCATTTTGGAAGGGTGCTGGGGCAGTAATTTTGGGGGCGGGAGGAGTAAATGCTGGCATGGATGCCAATCAAGCCACGAAAATGGCTATGGATTTTTACAAGAGCGTTGACACTCCCGAAGGGCGAGTGAACTTTCAGAAAAACTTAAATGAAGGCGTATATTATCAACCATCACATTCACAAAGCAGCTCCATTAATGGCATGTCGGTTGCTCAAAATACCGGAGAGCCAGGTTCGGCACCCTCTTATTCTCAAGCCGTTAAATCAACCACTTCAACGAAAGTCAGTCGTTGTGCCGTAAACGGTTATGTGGGCAATGAGCGTACCGTGTATTGGAACGGCTCTTCATTAAGTTGCGGCGATGGCAGTGCTCCACGGGTTTCAGGTTATGCTTATTGGGCGGGCATGCATTGTGGCGGCGATACTACGGGCCCTACAGATGCACGCCAATGCAGTAGTGCGGAATACTCAGCAGCTGAGCGTAGTGCGGCGAGCAGGTTACCCGCTGATATGGCGCGCCAGTATGGTTTAGATCATTGAGGTATATATGAACATTAAAAATAAATTACTGATTAGATTTATTCTGTTTATCGGATTCATGCTGGCAGTCAGTACAATCCGTGCTGAACTTCCTTTATCTGTACAAAAAGATTTATTACTACATGAGCTTATTACTGCTATTAAGGCCGATGATTATACAAAAATTATAGAAACAGCAAAAACCATGCGGGCGAAAAAAATAGATACCGGCACGGAGATTTATTTTTATGAAGCACGGTCTTATTTTGCGTTGAATAATAATCAGGCCGGTGATGTGGCGCTTGAAAAATACGTAGAAAAAGCAGGCGCAAAAGGAGCCAATTATCAAACCGCCATCGCCATGCTGGCGGATCGTTTGGGTAAGCGGGATCAGGAAAGACGAGAAAGAGAAGCCGCTGCTGCACGCGCCGCTGAAATGCAAAGAAAGTGGTCCGCCTTTCATGCAAATAGCCAACGTATCGGAAAAGTAGAGAGTATTAATACAGATTGGGGCTTTGCCAAAGCCAGCTTGAATGTGGTGAACATTCCTGATGGGAGTTATCTTTACATTGAGCTTGCTGCGGATAAATATCAAGCGGTGCAACCCGGCAAGCAAACGGAAACACACATAACGCTTACCGGGATTGGTTCGGCCCAATTTCCATTGGGTGCACCCGTGGTGGCGAGTACCGTACAAGCCCCCGATCACAAGGGGGGAGCTGAAAATGCAGCGGCCAATTCAGGAAATAATAGTGCTGTTCATGGTGTTCGAGTGCTTTCTGTTCAACCGCAATCAGTCGCTGCGCGTGCAGGGATAAGGGCGGGTGACATCATTATGGGGTATGGCTTGCTGACGGTAAAAAATATAAGTGAGTTGGATGCAGCCATTGCCGCTCGGGGTGTTAAAAAAACCATAACGGAAAAAGTAGATCGTTATGGCAATGTGGTGAAACCTGGCGGAGGATTGGCCGGTCTTGCGGTTATTGGCATGGGTACGGATAACACTGAGCGGGGAGGATATGAAACAAGAGAACGGCCATTAACTGAAAGCGAGAAGCGCGGAATGAAACTATTCAGCTTAGACAAAAGTGATAAAACCATAATGATGCTGGTTTGGCGAAATGAATCTATTCAATCGATTGAAGTAGAGACCGGCCTTTCCCTTGGCGCTGAATTAGTTGATGCAAAGTGATTGACTATTTAAAAGTTTAGGGTTCTTGTGGCACCACGGTTACGCCCATCGCTTTAAGAGCGGTAAGGGTTTTTTCCACGTCGGAGCTGACTGTTTTACAGTCCGTCACGATAACTTTTTTTCGGCCATTTGGCAGCTCTTCAAATAATTTTGTGTAATAAGCAGCACACATTTCTTTTCCATCTGTTGTTTCAAGCCCTACTAGCCCTTGACAGCTTTCGTAGGGCGTACCTTCGTTATATGTTTGTACGCTGTACTGAACATAGGTCATGTTGCCTGGGCGGGTGACAAAATCTTGCCAAGGCCGTAGCGGATTATCTTTGCCTTTACGTGGCGGAAACAAGCCCTCCCACTCAGCGGTGATAATGCCTTCCTTTGTGTATTGGCAAGGCAGTGGATACGCGGGCGTTACACAGCACTTCATATCTCGGGGCATTTGCTGTAACCAGCCTAGCGCCACTTCTGCGGGTAAATCAGCAGCCACCTCCAAATCTAGTGGTTTCAGCTTAACGGTGGGAGTGCAAGCTGTTATAAAAAGCATGGTGGAAAACGCTATAAAGTATTTTTTCATATGAAAGTGCTATGTAAAGTGAAATGCACGCCTGCAAAGCTTGATCTGTTGGCGTTGTTTAACTACCCAGCCTTGAGGATCGAATTTTACTCGAACGGGGTCGATTCTGTACACAAGCAACCGGGCAGCAGCGTTTGTACCGCTTCAAATCGGCTAGAATGCCTGCATCGTTTCCCGCAGGCTCAACATGGTTCCCCATCTCACCACCGCCCTCAAAGGCCCGCTGCTTGATCTGGAGCGGCGCTTTCTGACCGAACAACCCTCCATCGAACGCTGGTTCCGCACCCAGTGGCTGGAGCACACGGTGCCGTTCTATGCCTCGGTCGATCTGCGCAATGCCGGCTTCAAGCTGGCGCCGGTGGACACCAACCTGTTTCCCGGCGGCTTCAATAATCTGAATCCCGATTTTCTGCCGCTGTGCATCCATGCGGCACAGAGCGCGATCGAAAAGATCTGTCCGGAGGCGCGCGGGGTGCTGCTGATCCCGGAGAACCACACGCGCAACCAGTTCTATTTGCAGAATGTGCTGGTGTTGGCGCGGGTGCTGCGCCAGTCCGGCCTCAACGTGCGCATCGGCAGTCTGCTGCCCGAAATCACGCAAGCGACCGCTATTCAACTGAACGATGGCAGCACGCTAACGCTGGAACCCATCACGCGCGAGGGCAACCGCTTGCGCATCGGCGATTTCGATCCCTGCGTGGTGCTGCTCAACAACGATCTGTCTGCCGGTGTGCCGGACATCCTGCGCGATCTGGAGCAGAACGTGTTGCCGCCGCTGCAGGGTGGCTGGACCACGCGGCGCAAATCGAAGCACTTCGCCGCCTACGATCACGTGGCGCAGGATTTCGCCGGGCTGCTGGACATCGACCCGTGGTTGATCAACCCATATTTCGACGTGTGCGACAAGGTGGATTTCCACGCGCGCACGGGCGAGGACTGTCTGGCCGCCAAGGTGGACAGGGTGTTGGAAAAGATTCGCGCCAAGCATGCCGAGTACGGCGTGAAGGACGACCCGTTCGTGATCGTGAAGGCCGATGCCGGCACTTACGGCATGGGCATTATGACGGTGAAGGATGCGAGCGAAGTGCGCGACCTCAACCGCAAACAGCGCAACAAGATGGCAGTGGTGAAGGAAGGGTTGTCGGTTTCTGATGTGCTGGTTCAGGAAGGGGTTTACACCTTCGAGCAGATCAACGAGGCGGTGGCGGAGCCGGTGGTCTATATGGTCGACCACTTCGTGGTTGGCGGATTTTACCGCGTGCACACCGGGCGCGGCACGGACGAGAATCTGAACGCGCCGGGCATGCATTTTGTGCCGCTGGCGTTCGAGGCAAGCTGCACCCTGCCCAACCCGGCCCGCGCCCCGGACGATACACCGAACCGTTTTTACGCCTACGGCGTGGTGGCGCGTCTGGCGTTGCTGGCGGCTTCGATTGAACTGGAAGAGTTGACGGCGTGAGTAGATTTTCGCTTCTCCGGATTCCATCATTTCTGCGGAGGCGGGTGGATGCAGGTCGGGTTTTAACCCGACATAGCGCAGTCGGGTTGAAACCCGACCTGCACTATCGCCCGGGGATGGGATTTCTTCTGGCCACCGCACTTATCCTTGCGGGCTGCAGCAAAGCGCCGTTCTACCAGGAGCAGGCTTACGTCTTCGGCACCATCGTCGAGGTCAGCATCTACGGTGAAACGGAGGACAAGGCAAAGCAGGGCGCAGCGGCCGTGATGCGCGAATTTCAGCGCCTGCATGATCTGCTGCATGCGTGGAAGCCTTCCGCATTGAGCGAGCTGAATGCTGCGATAGCGCAGGGCAAGAACGTGAAAGTGACGCCGGAATTGGTCGTAATGCTGCAAGACGCGGCACAGCTTTCGGCGCAGTCCGGCGGCCTGTTCAATCCGGCCATCGGCGGGCTGATTCAGACCTGGGGTTTTCAGGCGGACGAGTTCAAGGCGGTATTGCCGGATGAAAAGAAAATCGCCGCGCTGGTCAAGGCCAATCCGCGGATGAGTGATTTGAGCTTTTCATCGGCGTGTTCCCTCACACCCAGTCCCTCTCCCGCCGGGAGAGGGGAGCTTTGCCTCAACAGCAAAAATAGAAGCCTGCAACTTGACCTCGGCGGCTATGCCAAAGGCGATGCGCTGGATCGTGCTGCATCCATTCTCAGGGAACAAGGCATCCGCAATGCGCTGATCAACATCGGTGGCAACGTGCTGGCTCTGGGCACACATGGCGACCGTCCCTGGCGGGTCGGCATTCAGCATCCGCGCAAACCCGGCCCGCTGGCGACGCTGGCGCTGCGCGACGGTGAAGCGATCGGCACCTCGGGCGATTACCAGCGCTATTTCGAGCTGGGCGGCAAACGCTATTGCCATCTGATCGACCCGCGCACTGGCTGGCCGGTGCAGGGGGTGCAGGCGGTGACCATCCTGACGCGGGGCGCGCGCGCGGGGCTATTGTCGGACGCGGCGTCCAAGCCCTTGTTCATTTCCGGCGCGGAAGGTTGGCGCGCGGCCGCGCGGCAGATGGGGATCGACGATGCGCTGCTGGTCGATGCCGGCGGCAAAGTCCATCTCACCGGGTCGATGCAGAAACGGCTAGAATTCGGCGACGATAAAACGACATGGGACATCGAGCATTGAAACCTGACGATCCTTTGCAACAAAACATCCGCCGCACGGCAGGCTTGCATGCGCTGAAAAAGCTGCGCGCATTGGTCGATGCCGATCTGGCGGATGAGACGTACAAGGCGCGTGCCTTGCGCTGGCTGCGGCGCTACGGCTGGCTGGTGTTGCCGTTGCTTGCGCTGCTGGCGGCCTATTTTTTGGGAGTGAGATAATGGCGGGGATTCTGCTGGTGGCGCACAACGACCTTGGCAACAGCCTGGTCGATTGTGTCAAGCATGTGCTGGGCGCGGTACCGAACAATGTGCGCGTGCTGTCGGTGCGCGCGCACGACGATCCGCAGCAAAAACTGGCGGAAGGGCACGCGCTGGTGCGGCAACTGGACAAGGGCAACGGGGTGCTCATCCTGGCCGATATCTACGGTGCCACGCCGAGCAATGTCGCGCGCCAGCTCTGTCGCGCCGAGCACATCATGGGCGTGGCCGGCGTGAACCTGCCGATGCTGTTGCGCGTGGTGTGCCATCCCAGCAAGAGCATGCCGGAACTGGCGCAGATCGCCCTGGAAGGCGGGCGCGAGTGCATCGTGCCGATGAACCCAGAAGAACAGGAACAGAGCCATGCGGCAAAATGAAGCGCAAATTATCAACAAACTCGGCTTGCATGCGCGCGCCTCGGCCAAACTGAGCCAACTCGCCACCCAATATCCCTGCGAGGTCTGGCTGTCGCGCAACGGCAAGCGGGTCAATGCAAAAAGCATCATGGGTGTGATGATGCTGGCTGCCGCCAAAGGATCGACCATCACCGTCGAGACTGACGGCGAGCGCGAGGAGGAAGCCATGGCCGCTATCCTCGCGCTGATTGGCGACTATTTCGGGGAAGGCGAATGAGCTTCACACTCCACGGCCTGCCCGTCTCCAGCGGCATCGCCATCGGGCGGGCGCATCTGGTTTCGCACACCGCGCTCGAAGTCGCCCACTACCAGTTGCCCAAGGCACTGGTGGGGGAGGAAGTCGCCCGCCTGCAAGCCGCGCTGCAAACCACCCGCGACGAATTGCGTTCCCTGCGTGCCAACCGGCCGCAACAGGCGGCGGCGGAGTTTGATGCTTTTCTTGACCTGCACCTGATGATTCTCGGCGACGAGCATATCAGCCATGCCGCGCTGGAGATGGTGAAGAACGAGCATTGCAACGCGGAATGGGCGCTGAAGTCGCAGATGGATGCGCTGGTCGCGCAGTTCGAAGCGTTCGACGATGCCTATCTGCGCGAGCGCAAGACCGACGTGATCCAGGTGGTGGAGCGCATCCTCGGCGTGCTCGGCGGCCATCCCGGCCATCAGCCGCCGTCGCCGCAGCAGAACGGCGAGATGGTGCTGGTGGCGCACGATGTCAGCCCGGCCGATCTGATCCAGCTCAAGCCGCACCAGTTCTGCGCGATACTCACCGATCTGGGCGGCGCGACCTCGCACACCGCCATCGTCGCGCGCGGCCTGAATACCCCGTGCGTCGTCGGCCTGCACCACGCGCGCGAGCTGATCAAGGACGGCGACATGCTGATCGTCGATGGCGAGCAGGGCGTGGTGATTGTCGAACCGGACAAGGAATTGCTGGCCGAATACCGGCTGCGCCAAAGCGAACTGGCGCTGGAGCGGCAAAAACTCAAGCGGCTGAAGACCGCGCGCGCCAATACCCTCGACGGCACGCGCGTCGAATTGCAGGCCAACATCGAAATGCCGGGCGATGTGGCGCAGGTGCTGGAGAACGGCGCCGCCGGCGTCGGCCTGTTCCGCAGCGAATTTCTTTTCCTCAACCGCGACGACCTGCCGGGCGAGGAGGAGCAGTTCGAGGCCTATCGCTCGGTGCTGCAGGGCTTGGGCGATTTGCCGGTGACCATTCGCACCTACGATCTGGGCGCGGACAAGCAGCTCAAGGGCGCCACCCGCGTTGCCAGCAACCCTGCACTCGGCCTGCGCGCGATCCGCCTGTGTCTGGCCGAGCCGAAACTGTTCCGCACCCAGTTGCGCGCCCTGTTGCGCGCCTCGGTGCATGGCAATCTGAAGATTCTGGTACCGATGTTGTCCGGCGCATCGGAAATCATCCAGACCCTGCAACTGATCGAGTTGGTAAAACAGGAATTGGCGGCGGAAAACGTGCCGTACAAAGCCGATGTGCCGATTGGCGGCATGATCGAGATCCCCGCCGCCGCGCTGGCGCTCGGCGTGTTCATCAAAAAACTCGATTTTCTTTCCATCGGCACCAACGACCTGATCCAGTACATGCTGGCAATCGACCGCACCGACGAGGAAGTTTCGCACCTGTACGACCCGCTGCACCCGGCCGTGCTGGAGCTGCTGGCACAAGTCATCGGCGCGGCCAACAAAGCCGGCGTGCCGATCTCGGTGTGCGGCGAAATGGCGGGCGAACTGGCTTATACGCGCCTGCTGCTCGGTTTCGGCCTGCGCCAGTTCTCGATGAACCCGACCCAGTTGCTCGCCACCAAACAGCGCGTGCTAACCAGCAACCTCGCGGAGATTACCCCGCTCACGCAACGGATCCTGCGCGCCGACGATCCGCTCAAAATCCGCGAACTGCTGGAAAAACTCAACACCTGAAATTGCTTGCCGCGATTGACGGCCATAAAAAAGCGGGCATCTTTCGACGCCCGCCTTGCCTGCACTTGATAAAATTTGAATAGGTTTAGAACGAGTGAATCACGCCCACGCCGATATCGTTCGCCTTGGTATTGTCCTTGTTGATATCGCGGTTGGCATAGGCGGCAAACGCTTCGGTGCGCTTGGAGAACGCGTAGGTCAGCTTGGCTGCGATCTGGCTCACGTCGTTATCGATGGCTGCGCCGGTCGCGGTCGATCCCGCTCTGGCATAGCTCAAGCCCAGGCGGCTGGCGCCGAACTTGTATTCGCCTGCCAGTTCCCAGTTGGTGCCGGTTTCG
>CAYTZF010000166.1:0-8554 GCA_964442265.1 uncultured Sideroxydans sp. | reverse complement strand
CAGCGTGCCGGTCTTGTCGGTGCAGATGGTGGTCACCGAACCCAGCGCTTCCACCGCCGGCAGGCGGCGCACGATGGCGTTGCGCTTTGCCATGCGCTGCACCCCGAGTGCCAGCGTGATGGTCAGCACGGCGGGCAAGCCTTCCGGGATCGCCGCCACCGCCATGCTCACGGCGGCGAGGAACATGTCGCCGACGCCAAAGCTATGCACCAGCCAGCCGAACAGGAAGGTGAACGCGGCCAGCGCCATAATGGCGACGGTCAGCCAGCGGCCGAATACCTCCATCTGCCGCAGCAGCGGCGTGGTCAGGGTCTGCACTTCTTCCAGCATCGCGCTGATGCGGCCGATCTCGGTGTCGTCGGCGGTCGCCACCACCACGCCGGTGCCCTGGCCGTACACCACCAGCGTGCTGGAATACGCCATGCAATAGCGGTCGCCAAGCACGGCTGTCGCATCCACTGCATCGGTATTCTTTTCCACGGCGGTCGATTCGCCGGTCAGTGCGGCTTCTTCGATGCGCAGGTTCTTGGTCTTCAGCAGACGCAGGTCGGCCGGCACCTTGTCGCCGGAGGCGAGCAGCACGATATCGCCCGGTACCAGCGTCTCGGCCGCGACCACCGCACGCTTGCCGTCGCGCAACACGGTGGCTTCGGGCGACAGCATGCGCCGGATCGCCTCCATCGCCTGCTCCGCCTTGCCCTCCTGGAGGAACCCGATGAAGGCGTTAATCACCACCACGCCGACGATCACCGCCGTGTCCACCCAGTGCGCGAGCAGCGCGGTGACCACGGCAGCGGCCAGCAGCACATAGATCAGCACGTTGTGGAATTGCAGCAGGAAGCGCATGAACGGCCCGCGCCGCGAAGGCGGGGTCAGACGGTTGGGGCCGTGCCCGGGGAGACGGCGCGCTGCTTCGGCATCGGTCAGCCCGGAGGTTGTTGTCTGTTGGGCGGCAAGTGCTTCATCCGCTGACAATTGATGCCACGATGGCTGTGTCATGCGTTGTCTTTACGTGTTGAGATGGACAGTAGATGGAGAAGGGATTGTAGCCCAGCTTTCCTGCACAAGCAGGATATCGCCGGGCGCTACGCGGAACCATACGCGGTAAAGGATGGGCAAAAAGTAGGCGGCATTGAGCAGGCTGGAGGTCCGCAACACCCAGATCGCCCACTCCATCCTCGGCGCCGTTCATCTCGCTCACCTTGTGGATGCCCGGCGTCTCGGCGTATATGAATCCTATTCAAGGGTTATACGATTTTCAGGTATTATTTCCACATAGCGGTTTGCTGTTTGCGGCATCTGGCTTGTCCGTGCATGCCGGATGCGGCCCTTCGGCTGAGAAGCATAGCCACGGCCATGCCTGTTCTGCGCCAGCTATCCGCAATCTCATGAAAAATGCGGGTTAAAACTGACAACGAGTTATATGACACATACAGACGAAAAGATCGGTGGCACGTCGATGAATGATTTTGCTGCGGTTCGTGATAATACGATTATGCGCCCGGCTGAAATGGGTGGCTCTCTCTACCGGCGCATCATTGTTGTCTCCGCCTATGGCGGGGTGACCGATCAGCTACTGGAGCATAAAAATAGTGGCAAACCGGGAATTTTCGCCCTCTTTGCCGAGGGCATGAATGATGAGAGCTGGGGTGATGCGATGGCCGCACTCAGGCAGCAGATGTGCGCCATCAATGCAAAGCTGTTCAGTGATGCCGGGCTGGTGGCAAATGCCAACTGATTTCATCGGTGAACGGCTGGACGATTCCGAGCGTTGCCGGTCGGATCTGCAAAGTCTTTGCAGGCACGGCCATTTTTCGCTCGAATCGCATCTGGCGACGGTAAAGGAGATGCTGGCCAGTCTCGGCGAAGCACACAGCGCCTGGAACACGGCTACGCTGCTTCCCTGCTACATTGACCTGACCGGCTGGCGCTCAGACGAGCAGGTATCACTGGACGAACGCATCGAAACAGCATCTTACCTGTTCACCAATTTGAAAACCGTGCGAAGGATTCGCTCTGCACTGGAGAGTGTCTATCCGGAGGCCGAAATTAATCAGCAAAAGGTGGCCACTGTCTCAGCTATCGGCAGTGACTTGCAGGTTTCAGGGATTCCGGCCAAGGCCGTCGGTGTCCTGGCCGAGAGCGACATCAGCATCATGGCCATGCACCAGTCGATGCGACAGGTCGATATGCAGTTCCTCATTAATAAGGAAGATTACGATGTGGGAATCAGGGGACTGCACCGCCAGCTGAGTGAAGTTCATGATCACGGGAAGGCTATATGTCTTGCATCCTAGCGCTTCGCATGGCTGAGCATATCTGGCCATGACCATCGCCAGCTTCATCGGCTTCCTGTTGATCTTCGTCATCATCGGCGCCGCATCCATATGCAAAAAGCAACGCACCACGACTGACTACCTGATCGCTGGCCGCAGCGTCAAACCGTGGCTGGCCGGACTATCGGCAGTCGCCACCAACAACAGCGGCTACATGTTCATCGGCATGATCGGGCTGACCTACAGCACAGGCCTCTCCTCAATCTGGCTGATGATCGGTTGGATCACCGGAGACCTCGCCGCATCTCTGCTGATCATGAAGCGATTGAGAGAGACCACCGAATCACACGACATCCACTCCTTCGGCGGCCTGCTGGCTGAGTGGCACGGCACCGATTTCAACATACTGCGCCGTATCACAGGCCTGCTGACCATCCTCTTTCTCGGTGCCTACGCTGCCGCCCAGTTCACCGCTGGCAGCAAGGCGTTGCATGTACTCTTCGGCTGGGATATCGCCACCGGCGCACTGATCGGTGCGGGGCTGGTGCTGGTCTACAGCTACAGCGGTGGCATCCGTGCCTCCATCTGGACGGATGCGGCGCAATCATTCGTCATGATCACTGCCATGGCAATGCTGATGTTCACCGCCACCACCGGATTTGATTCGGCCTCGGCCATCGTCGAATCGCTGGGCAATGTTGAGCCCGGCTTCATGGACTGGTTTCCCGATACCTCGTTATTCGGCATTGTGCTCTTCGTTGCCGGTTGGGTCTTCGCCGGCTTCGGCGTTGCTGGCCAGCCGCACATTATCATCCGCTACATGGCGCTGGATCGGGCGGATAACATCAACCGCTTCCGTTACTGGTACTACAGCTGGTTCATTCTCTTCTACTCGGCCACCATCATCGTCGGCCTTATGGCACGACTGCTTTTGCCAGATGCCGGTACATTTGACGCCGAGCTGGCGCTGCCAATGATCTCGCAACAACTGTTGCCGGAGGCGATGGTCGGACTGGTGCTGGCGGGGATCTTCGCCGCCACCATGTCCACTGCCGACTCGCTGGTACTCTCCTGCTCAGCCTCGCTCTCGCGCGACCTGCTGCCGGAGAAGAAGTTCGGTTACAACGCCACCAAGATCATGACCGCCATGGTCGTTCTGATCTCGCTCGCTCTTTCACTCTCGGGTAACCAGAGCGTCTTCGCACTGGTACTGATCGCCTGGGGCCTGCTCGCCGCAGCCTTTGCGCCACTGCTGACCATCTACGCCCTCGGACACAGACCGTCGGAGAAAGCAGCCATCACCGTCATGGGCGCCGGTGTCTCGGCATTCTTTATGTGGCGTGAGTTGGGACTGTCGGAGGTGGCCTACGAGATCATGCCTGCCATCATCGCCGGTATCGGCATCTATTTCCTGCTACCAAAACGGCTGCGCTCGCTCTCGACTCAACCCCCAACGACAGGGCAACATTAAACCCGCACAACAAGTCCCGCCCCGATTGCCTGTTGCATAAGGGCACCTCTACAAATTCATTTTGCGGGCGAATCGCTGCGTTGCGCGGTGCTCTCCTCCTCGCCTATCTACTTGATATGTCTTGTCGTCTGCGCTCCGTGTGCCTTGCGCTTCATCCCGCAAAAGTGAATTTTTAGAGGCGCCCATAAGCAGCACGGCCAGATCGATGTGCAGACAATTTAGCGAGGTGAAATGATGGCTATCAAACCAATCGAAACAGAAGCGGGCTACCGTGCGGCTCTGAAAGAGATCGAAAGCCCCATGATGGCCGTGCCGGACACTCCCGAAGGCGAAAAGCTGGATGTGCTGTTTACCCTCGTCGATGCCTATGAAGCCGGGCACTACCCGATCGATCTACCCGATCCGGTGGCGGCCATCATCCCGGGCACCGGCGTCTCGGTATTTCTTCTATGGCGACGGATGGAGCGGGAAAAGTTGCAATGCATTTGATCAATCGGCTGCACCTAACAGACGCTGCCGGCATCAGCTGCGGGTCTCTCATCCCCGACAAGGCTGTAGAGCATTCCGATCTCCTCCGGCCAGATGGTTTCATCAATGGTCTCCAGCACCATCGGGATGTTGTTGAAGCGATCATCGTTCATAATGAAACGGAACACATCAAGGCCCAGATGGCCATGAGTCAGACTGTGATGGCGATCAACACGGCTTCCGAATTCAGCTTTGGAGCCGTTCAGATGCATACCCCGCAGATACCTGAAGCCGACAATATTATCAAATTCACTGAAGGTGCTGATGCAGTCAGCTTCGGTTCGCAGATCATAACCGGCAGTGAAGGTGTGACAGGTGTCGATGCAGACACCCACGCGGGATTTGTCTTCGACACCCTCAATAATTGCTGCCAGGTGTTCAAAGCGGTAGCCGAGGTTGCTGCCCTGTCCGGATGTGTTTTCGATGACCGCAACAACACTGCTGGTCTGATCCAGTGCCCGGTTAATGGATTCGGCAACAATCTTCAGAGACTCCTCTTCAGATATTTTTTTCAGGTGGCTGCCGGGATGAAAGTTCAGCAGCTTTAGCCCGAGCTGTTCGCAGCGCTGCATTTCATCAAGAAAGGCATGGCGTGACTTCTGCAGTGGCTCAGCCTCAGGATGGCCGAGATTGATCAGGTAGCTGTCATGGGGCAGTACATGTTCCGGTGCAATACCGACCCTCTTCAGGTTGGATTTGAACCTGGCAATGCTCTCATCGGCCAGGGGCTTTGCCACCCACTGGCGCTGATTTTTCGTGAACAGCGCAAAGGCTCTGGCACCAATCTTTTCCGCATGAAGCGGCGCATTTTCAACGCCACCTGCGGCACTGACATGGGCTCCGACAAATTTCATATTAACTCTCCGGCACCGATAAATGGCGCAAGCCTTGCGGATTGTGCCATGCCTGCCTCCGCATTACTCATCGGCGTCGTCAACGTCCTTGTCACATTCTGTCACGCGCCGGTGTAGAGCCGCTTTGGCCAGCAAATGAGCGGACACCGGCGCGGTGATGAACAGGAACACCATCACCGCGATCTCGTGCAGGCTGAGACCGGGTTGGGTGGCGGTGAAATAGACGGCGGATGCCAGCGCCATTGCACCGACGCCGAGCGTGGTGGCCTTGGTCGGGCCGTGCAGGCGGGTGAAGAAATCCGGCAAGCGCGCCAGCCCGACGGAACCGAGCAGCGCGAATACGGCACCGAGCAGGATCAGCGATGCGACCAGAAATTCGATGACCGGGTTCATCCGAAAAACCTCAAATCAAAACAAACAACATTTGCCACAGCATGCGTAGGATGGGTTGAGCGTAGCGATACCCATCGAAAACCGCCGGGGGTTGCCCGGCAGCAAGTTGCTTTCTTTTGCTTCGCCAAAAGAAAGCAACCAAAGAAAAGGCGCCCCCGGTTTGCCGCCGCTTCGCGTTTCCCTCGACCAGGGGAGAGCGGAAAGTCGCCTTTGTGTGCGCGTTGCGCACGATCATGGTTTTTCATTCGATGATGTCTCCGCGCAGCAGATATTTGCACAGGGCGATGGTGGCGACGAATCCCATCGCCGCCAGGATCAGCGCGCCTTCGAAGTAGGCGCTGCTCGCCTCGCGGATGCCGTACAGCACCAGCAGCGCGATGGCGTTGATGTTGAGCGTGTCGAGCGCGAGGATGCGGTCGGTGATGTCCGGCCCGCGCAGCAGCCGCCACAGGTTGAGCAGCATGGCAAGGCCGATCAACACGAAACCGGTTTCGATGGCGAAGTTCAGCATCTGAATATCTCCTTTATCGGTTGTTCGTAGTGCTGCTTGATCTGGCGCACCAGCGCGTCTGGATCGGGCGCATCGAGCGCGTGCAGCTGCAGCACCCAGCGCTCGCGGTCCACATCGATGGACACCGTGCCCGGCGTCAGCGACACGATGCTGCCCAGCACCGTGGCGGCGAAGGGGTCGCGCAAATCGAGCGGCACTTCGACGAAAGCCGGATGCAGTTTGGCCACCGGCCCGACCACGCGCCGCGCCACCGCCCAGTTGGCAAGCAACATATCCCAGACGATACGCGCTGCAAACTTGACGGCCACACCGGGGCGTGAAACGCGCAAAGCATCCGGCCAGAACGGCGACACGATGAACGGAAGCAGCAGGGCCAGCAGCGCCCCGAGCAGCAGGGTGGCGAACGAAGCGGCATTGGTCAGCACCGCCCACAACAGGAACAGGGCGACCGACAATCCGGGACGCGGCAGCAGAAGGCGCATCATGGTCGGGTCTCCCGTGTGATGTCATGCGGGCCGAGCACGGCGCTGATATACGCCTGCGGATCGTGCAACTGGGCGGCGGCGCGCGCGGCATAGTCCGAGACCGGACGCGCGAACAAGGCGAGCAGCAGGGCGGGCGACACCAGCAGCGCGACAGCCAGGCTGCGGCGCCAGCAGAAGGGGTGCGTGCTGCCGTGCGGATGGCTGGGGCTGCGTTCCCAGAACAAGCGCCCGCCGTTCTTGCCCAGTGCCAGCATCAGCAACAGACCGGCGAACAGCAGCACAAACCAGATTGCCGCCGCCTGTCCGCTGTCGCGCAGCGCCGTGAGCAGCATCAGTTTGCCGAGGAAGCCCGCGAACGGTGGCAGGCCGACCGCGCTGGCGGCGGCCAGCAGGAAGGCCAATCCCAGCCAGGGCGCATGCAGGCGCGGGCCGGGCTGGAAGGCATCGGCGACATCTCCGCGCCGCACGGCGACCAACTCTGCAATAAGGAACAGCGCGGCCGCGACAAAGGTGGATTGCACCAGATAGTAGAGCGCCGCACTGCTCACCGCCGCCTGCGGAAAGACGGGCGCGACCAGCAGCGTGCCGGCGGAGGCCAGCACCAGCCAGGCCGTGAGGTCGCGCAGGCGCGGCGCGGCCAGCGCACCCAGTGCGGCAAAGACGACGGTCGCCAACGCCAGCGGCAGCAGCCAGCCGTCCAGCAGATCGGCGGTGATGCCTGACGGTGAAAAAGCGATGGCCTGCACGCGCAGGATGCTGACGATGCCGACCTTGGTCATGATGACGAACAGCGCGGCGACCGGCGCACCGGCGGCGGAGTATGCGTGCGGCAACCAGAACGACAGCGGCAGCAGCGCCGCCTTCAGCGCGAACACCGCGATCAACAGTATGCAGGCGAGTCGTGCCAGTGCGACGTTGTTTTCCAGTGTTTGCAGACGCAGCGCGATGTCGGCCAGATTCAGCGTGCCCAGCGCGCCGTACAGCATGCCCAGCGCAATCAGGAACAAGGCCGATCCGGCCAGATTCAGCGCCACATAAGCGATGCCGGCGCGGGTGCGCGCCAGACCGCCGCCGTGTGCCAGCAGTGCGTAAGAAGCGAGCAGCATCACCTCGAAGAACACGACCAGGTTAAACAGGTCGCCGGTGAGGAAGGCGCCCTGCAAGCCGACCACCTGCAACTGGAACAGCGGATGGAAGTGCCGGCCGCGTTCGTCGAAACCGGCGCTTGCATACAGCAGTGCCGCGCCGGAAAGCAGCGCGGTGAGCAGCGCCATCATCGCGGCCAGCCGGTCCACCGCCAGCACGATGCCGAACGGCGCGACCCAATCGCCCAGCGCATATACCAGCACATTGCCCGCATCCGCCAGCGTTACCAGCCAGATTGCGGCGAGCACGCCGAGCAGAGCGCCGAACAGACCGATGGCGCGCTGTGCGGCAATACCCAAGCCCTTTGTTGCCAATTGCAACAGCGCGGCGGCGAAGGGAATCAGGATGGGCAGGATGGCAGCGTGTTGGGTCATGCAAAACCCCGATTCAAGCCGTATCGTCCATTAAGGCACATTGCAAAACCCGTCATTCCGGCGCAGGCCGGAATCCAGTCGAGAAAACAAACACCCGCGTAGCGGGACAACGCCAAAACAATGTTGTCCGCTTCGCGGAGTGATATTTTTGCTGGATTCCGGCCTGCGCCGGAATGACGGCGCAATGAATTTGAATTCATGGTTTTTCCTTCGCATCCACGCTGTCGTCGCCACTCTCCGCCAGCGCGCGCAGCGCCAGCATCACCAGGTAGGCGGTCATGCCGAAGCCGATCACGATCGCGGTCAGCACCAGCGCCTGCGGTAGCGGGTCGGTGTAACTCGCGCCGTCGCGGATCAGCGGCGGGGCATCCATGGTCAGCCGTCCGCTGGCGAACAGGAACAGGTTCACCGCGTAGGACAGCAGCGTCAGCCCGAGCACCAGCGAGAAGGTGCGCGGACGCAGCATCAGGAAGATCCCGCAGGCGGTAAGGATTCCGATGGCGATGGCGAGCAGGG
>CAYTZF010000165.1:0-4066 GCA_964442265.1 uncultured Sideroxydans sp. | reverse complement strand
CTACCGTTCAGTGTCCGTGCTGGCGAGAGGTGAAGCAGAGGGCCTGATCTACGCTACAAGGTCAATGCCTTAAGGATGGGTTCAGGCTACCTCTGCTTCGTGCGGTGGTAGCTAACCACCACGGAGATAAAGATACAAGGTCGGGTTTCAACCCGACATGACGCGTCGGGCTGAAGCCCGACCTACTTTCGTTAATCGACCAAACCGCGCGCCTCGGCGATCTGGCTGCGATAGGCGTCAAATATATAGCGCAGCGTGTCGGGCATGGTGGTGGTCGGCTGCCAGCCCAGCTCTTCGCAGGTGTTGGTGATCTTCGGCACGCGGTTCTGCACGTCCTGATAGCCTTTGCCGTAATACGCGGCGGAAGTGGTTTCGACGATCTTCACCTTCTTCGCGGACTCGCGGTATTCAGGATATTCGTTCGCCAGCTTCAGCATCATGTCGGCCAGGTCGCGGATGGCGAAATTGTTGGCCGGATTGCCGATGTTGTAAATCTTGCCGCTGGCAATGCCGTCCTTGTTCTCGATGATCTTCATCATCGCGTCGATGCCGTCGTCAATGTAGGTAAACGCGCGTTTCTGATGGCCGCCATCGACCAGGCTGATGTTCTCGCCGCGGATGATGTGGCCGAGGAACTGGGTGACCACGCGCGAGCTGCCTTCCTTTGGTGTGTTGATGGAATCCAGCCCGGCGCCGATCCAGTTGAACGGGCGGAAAAGAGTGAAGTTCAGGTTGTCCTGCATGCCGTAGCCCCAGATCACGCGGTCCATCAGCTGCTTGGAATTGGAGTAGATCCAGCGCGGCTTGTTGATCGGGCCGCAGATCAGCTCGGAATTCTCCGGGTCGAATTCTTCATCATGGCACATGCCATACACTTCCGAAGTCGAGGGGAACATCAGGTGTTTCTTGTATTTCACCGCCGCGCGCACGATGGGCAGGTTGGCTTCGAAGTCGAGCTCGAACACGCGCAGCGGCTGCTTGACGTAAGTGGCGGGTGTGGCGATAGCGACCAGCGGCAGGATCACGTCGCACTTCTTGACGTGGTATTCGACCCATTCCTTGTTGATGGTGATGTCGCCTTCGAAGAAGTGAAAACGCGGCTGGCCGATCAGGTCGGAGATGCGGTCGCTGCTCATGTCCATGCCGTAGACTTCCCAGTCGGTGGTGGCCAGGATGCGGTTGGACAGATGGTGACCGATGAAACCGTTCACGCCCAGAATCAGCACTTTTTTCATTTCATTTCCTCAACAGTTAAATTCAAATTCCGCATTGCCGTATTTTTGCGTGAACGCCGCCGCGCTCGTCTCCGCGCCGTCCAGCTCGAAGCGCACCACGCGCAACAGGCCGCTGCCGCAGCGCGCATATACCTTGCCGTCGCGGGCAAAAAAGGCGGGCCGACCGCTCGCATCGCCCTCAACCACCAGCGTTTGCAGAATGCGCAGCGGCTTGCCCATCAGTTGCGTCAGCGCGCCGGGATACGGCGGTGCCACCGCGCGCACCAGGTTATGTATCGCCGGCGCCGATTGCGGCCAGTCGATGATGCCGTCTTCCGCCTTGCGCCCGCCGAAGTACGCGCCCTTGCCCAAGTCCTGTTTAATCCGCGGCGCCCGACCCGCCAGCAGCGCCGGCAGCACGTCGTTCAGCGCCATCTCCGCCGCTACCGTCACTTTCTGAAATACTTCATGCGCCGTGTCATTGGGCAAAATCGGCACTGCCTGCTGCGCCACAATGTCACCGTTGTCCGGTTTTTCGGTCATGTAGTGCAGGGTGGCGCCGGTTTCCGTTTCGCCGCGGATTATCGCCCAGTTCACCGGCACCCGCCCGCGGTATTTCGGCAACAGCGAGCCGTGCATGTTGAGCGCGCCGCGCGCCGGGATGGCCAGCAGCGGCGCTTTCAGCATCTCGCGGTAGTAGAACGAGAAAAAGAAATCCGGCTGCACTGCCCGAATCTGCGCCACCACTTCCGGCGCGTTCGCATCGTCGGGTGTGATGACCGGAATGTCATGCAGCCCGGCCAGTTTTTGCACGCTGTCGAACCAGATGGTTTCTTTTGGATTGTCGCGGTGGGTCACCACCAGTTTCACATCCACGCCGTGTGCCAACAACACCGACAAACAGCGGCAACCCACATTGTGATAGGCGAAGACGATTGCCGAGGATTCGGGATTCGGGATCATGGATTCAGGCAACCCCCTTCACCATTTGTATCTTCTTCACTGTTCATGAATGCGCCGCCGTGCTTTCAGTCATGATGTCGGGACCGCGAAGCTTCCGCAGCCCCGCTCTTAACTGAATCCTGAATCCCGAATCCTGAATCCTGCTGTTCAAGCACCGCCTCGATCAGATAGCGCGGCCGGTGGCGCACCTGCTGATAGATGCGGCCGATGTATTCGCCGAGCAGGCCGATGCCGAACAGCGCAATGCCGATGAGGAAGAACATCAATGCGAACAGGGTGAACAGGCCTTCCGCTTCGGGGCCGATCCACAGGCGGCGCACGACCAGCAAGACGAAAAGCAAACCGGAGCCCGCCGCAATCACCATCCCCAGCATGGAAAACAGCTGCAACGGCACCAGCGAGAAGCTGGTCATCAGGTCGAAGTTAAGGCGCACCAGGCTGTATAGGGAATACTTCGATTCACCCGCCGCGCGCTCCTCGTGTCCCACCACCACCTCGGCGGGATTTTTTGCAAAGCTGTAAGCCAGCGCGGGAATGAAGGTATTCACTTCGTGGCAACTGTTGATCGCGTCAATGATGTGGCGGTCGTAGGCGCGGAACATGCAGCCCTGGTCGGTCATCCTGATGCGGGTAATTTTTTCGCGCAGGCCGTTCATCGCGCGCGACGCGACATGGCGCCACCAACTGTCGTTGCGCTGGCGGCGGATGGAACCGACGTAATCATGCCCCTCCTCCATCTTCGCCAGCAGCAGATGCGTGTCTCCCGGAGGATTCTGCAGATCGGCATCCAGCGTCACAATGCGCTGCCCGCGACACTGCTCGAAACCGGCCATGATCGCCATGTGCTGGCCAAAGTTGCCGTTGAACAACACCACGCGCGTCACCTCGGGGCGCTGCTGGAACTGCTCGCGCAGGATGGCGGCGGAACGATCGCGGCTGCCGTCGTTGACGAAAATGACTTCGTAAGCGATGCCAAGCTTGTCCAGCGCGGGATAAAGGCGGTCAAACAGGGCCTGCAGGCCCTGCTCCTCGTTATATACGGGAATGACAACGGAAAGTTGGAGGGGATTCATAGGCGCGGCATTTTAGCAAAGCACAGCGTGCGCCGCTCAATCACGGTATTTCTGCGCCAGCTTTGCCCGTTGCAAATAAGCCTCGCGCGCAATCTGCACATCTTCCAGGAAATGCGGTAATTCCTGCAGCAACAGCGCTTGCGGCCCGTCCACCAGCGCCTTGGGTGGGGCGGGATGGAAGTCCACCAGCACCATGTTGGCGCCGGCAAGCACCCCCTGCGCGGTAACATGCATGACATCGAGGATGCCATCCGGCGAGGCGGCGCGGCTGCCGACCGAATGCGAGGGATCGACGCACACCGGCATCCGCGTCAGGCGTTTGACCACCGGCACATGGGCAAAATCGACCAGATTACGGTGCGGATCGCCCATGTTGGTCTTCATTCCGCGCAGCCCGAACACCACATTGCGGTTGCCTTCGGAGGCCAGATATTCAGCGGCGTTCAACGACTCGTCCAGGGTGATGCCGAAACCGCGCTTGAGCAGGATCGGCATCCCGGTCTGGCGTCCGACGATCTTCAGCAACTCGAAGTTCTGCGTGTTGCGCGTGCCGATCTGCAGCATCACGCCGGTCGGGTTGCCGGTCTGGCGCAGCGCCTCGCGGATCTCGTCCAGATGCGACTCGTGGGTGATCTCCATGGCGATCACCTTGATGCCGTATTTGCCCGCCAGATCGAACACGTAGGGCAGGCAAGTCTTGCCGTGCCCCTGAAACGCGTACGGGCTGGTGCGCGGCTTGTAGGCGCCCATGCGGGTGCAGACCTGGCCGTTGTCGCGCAGCGCGCGCAGCATGATCTCGACGTGCTCGGCGTTATC
>CAYTZF010000164.1:0-8917 GCA_964442265.1 uncultured Sideroxydans sp. | reverse complement strand
GTCGAAACAGGCTGAATCGGACTGGCCTTCGGCGATCAGTGGCCACAATTTTTCCAGATCGGCACCGAGAATTTTGGACGACATCGCGGCGTGGCGCGCCGCCATCCAGTTCACATTGCCGCGCAGCGTGTTGATCTCGCCGTTGTGCGCGATCATGCGGAACGGGTGCGCCAGATCCCAGGTGGGGAAGGTGTTGGTGGAGAAGCGCTGGTGCACCAGCGCGAACGCGCTGACCACGCGCGCATCCTGCAGATCGCGGAAATACTTGCCGACCTGGTCGGCCAGCAGCATGCCCTTGTAGACGATGGTGCGCGAAGACAGCGAGGGCACATAGAACCCCTTGCCCCGCCCTTTGTCCAGCTTGCCGATTGCATGTTCAGCCGTCTTGCGGATGACGAACAGTTTGCGCTCGAAGGCGTCCTGGTCCGGCGTTGTTTCGCCGCGCCCGATAAACACCTGGTGCACCAGCGGCTCCACCGCCTTGACGCTTTCGCCCAGCGTGCTGTTGTCCACCGGCACGTCGCGCCATCCCAATATCGTCTGGCCTTCGGCTTTGATCTTGTCGGCGATGATTTTTTCACAAGCAGCGCGGGCGCTGGCCTCGCGCGGCAGAAACAGCATGCCAACCCCGTATTCGCCGGCTGCCGGCAATGGAATGCCGCCCCAGCCCATTTCATCGCGCAGAAATTGATCGGGAATCTGCAGCAGAATACCCGCACCGTCGCCGGCCAGCGGGTCGGCGCCGACGGCGCCGCGGTGGGTCAGATTTTCCAGTATCTGCAAGCCCTGGCTTACCCGTTCGTGGCTGGAATGGCCCTTGATTTGCGCGACGAAACCGACACCACATGCGTCATGTTCATTGCGCGGGTCATATAGACCTTGCCGCGCGGGCAACGAAGAATTATTCACCTTGCTCACCTCAATCATTCAACTGAACGGCAGCAGACACCTGCTGCACCTGAAATTCATCCAAAAGGGCGGGAATGCTACCTTAAACCCTGCCCCAAGGGCAACCTGCGCCCGCTCAAAGCGCTTCGATCGCAAATATTCGCCGGTGTTCGCGGATCGCGTAACGGTCGGTCATCCCGGCGATATAGTCGGCAACCGCCCGCGCCAGCGTGTCCGCGCCGCTTGTCTGCACGGTCGACGGCAACAGACGCGGGTCGCCATCAAACACGGCAAAAAGTTCGCGGATAATGCGTTGCGCCTTGGCGCTCATGCGCATCACTCGATAATGGCGGTACAGGTTGTCGCGCAAAAAATGCTTGAGTTCGCTGTTTGCCGCCTGCATCCGCGGACTGAAGGCGACCAAAACCGGACAGGCGCGCACATCGTCCACGGTTTCCGGTTTGGCGGCGCGGATGTTTATCTCGGTCTGCCGAATCAGGTCGGTGATCTGCGCGTTGATCATGCGGCGCACGGTTTCATGCACCACGCGGCGCTCCACCAGGTCGGGACAGGCATCGCGCACTTGCGCCAGATGCGAGGCGAACAACCCCACTTCCGCCAGTTGCTCCAGCGTAAGCAATCCGGAACGCAGGCCGTCATCCACATCGTGGTTGTTATAGGCGATTTCGTCCGCCAGATTGGCGATCTGCGCTTCAAGCGAGGGGCGCAGGTCATTGAGAAAGCGCGCACCGACCTCGCCCAGTTGCGCGGCATGCGCGCGCGAACAGTGCTTGAGAATGCCTTCGCGCGTTTCGAAGCACAGATTTAACCCGTCGAAGGCCGCGTAGCGCTCCTCCAGCAGATCGACCACGCGCAGCGACTGCAGATTGTGCTCGAAGCCGCCATGATCTTTCATGCACTCGTTCAGCGCCTCCTGTCCGGCATGACCGAAAGGCGTGTGGCCCAAATCGTGCGCCAGCGAAATGGCCTCAACCAAATCTTCGTTCAAACGCAAGTGGCGCGAAATCGAGCGCGCGATTTGCGCCACTTCGATGCTGTGGGTAAGGCGGGTGCGAAACAGATCACCCTCGTGGTTAACAAATACCTGGGTTTTGTATTCGAGACGGCGGAAAGCGGCGGAATGGATGATGCGGTCGCGGTCGCGCTGGAATTCGCTGCGTCCGGAGGGCGGTGCTTCCGCCACTTGGCGCCCCCCCGCGCTGGCGCGCACGGCATAACTCGCCAGCGCGTCAGTCACTGCACGACTCCAGGGTTTGCCGCAGCAGCGCCTCCGCAACATCACCGCTCACCACACCACACCCCAATCCTTTCAACAGAACAAAGCGCATCTTGCCTCCTTCGACTTTTTTGTCCAGACCCATCAGTTGCAGATATTTTTCCACACCCAGCGCGGGGGCGCTCGATGGCAAGCCCGCCCGCTGCAGCAGCGCGCGCACCCGATCTACTTCAGCCTCGCCGAGCCAGCCCAGGCGGCGCGACAGATCCGCCGCCATCCTTGTGCCGGCCGCCACTGCCTCGCCGTGCAACCAGACACCATAACCCATGCCATTTTCTATCGCATGGCCGAAGGTGTGGCCGAGGTTGAGCAGGGCGCGTTCGCCGCTTTCGCGCTCGTCGGCGGCCACCACTTCGGCTTTGTTCTGGCAACTGCGAGTGATCGCGTACTGCAATGCAGCCTTGTCGCGGGCGCGCAGTTTTTCCATATTACCCTCCAGCCACGCCAGAAAAGGCAGGTCGCGGATCAGCCCATATTTGATTACCTCGGCCAGACCGGCGCTGAGTTCCTTGTCGGGCAAGGTATCCAGCGTGTCGGTGTCCGCCAGCACCACGCGCGGCTGATAGAAAGCGCCGATCATATTCTTGCCGAGCGGGTGATTGATCCCGGTTTTGCCACCGACCGAGGAGTCCACCTGTGCCAACAGGGTGGTCGGAATCTGGATGAACGGCACGCCGCGCAAATAGGTGGCGGCGGCAAATCCGGTCATATCGCCGATCACTCCGCCGCCCAGCGCGATCAGCGGCGTGCCGCGTTCGCTGCGGGATGACAGCAGTTCGTTGTAAATCACGCCGACGGAATCGGCGTTCTTGTATCGCTCGCCATCCGCCAGCACGATGTTGCCGCAATTCACCCCGCAGGCGCGCAGATTCACCGTCAGGGCATCCAGATACAAAGGGGCCACCGTCGTGTTGGTGACGATCATCGCGCGTTTTTGCGGCAGATGCGGCAACAGCAAATCCGCCGTGTTGCGCAGCAAACCGCTGCCGATATAAATGGGGTAACTGCGTTCGGCCAGGCCGACAGTCAGGGTTTGCATTTCGCCTTCCTCCTGTTTCTTCGGTTGTTGCGGCCATGCCGCCAAGCGCTCCAGCAAACGGCCGAGCAAAGTGTGCACGCTCTGTCTGCCGGTATGCACCACGATATCGGCGATCTCAAGGTACCCCGGATCGCGCTGCGCGCACAGGATTTGCAATTTCGCATAGGGATCGGCCGTCTGCAGCAGCGGGCGATTGCGGTCATGGCGGGTGCGCTGCCACAGATCGTGCACACTGCTTTTCAGGTACACAACCACCCCGCACTGTTTGAGCAGTTCGCGGTTGGCCGCACTCATTGCCGCCCCGCCCCCGGTCGCCAATACGATATTTTTCCCCTGCACCAAGGCCTCCAGTGCCGCGCTTTCGCGCTGGCGGAAACCCGCCTCTCCTTCCACATCAAAAATATGCGGGATCGACACGCCGGTGCGGCGCTGGATTTCGTCGTCGCTATCCACAAAGGATTTTTGCAGCTTCTTCGCCAGCAATCTGCCAACCGTGGTCTTGCCGCTACCGGGCATCCCGACGATGACAATATTGCCTGAGGTTTGTTTGAAGGGAGGATAGGTAACCATTGCGGAAATTGTAGCGGAATTACGCGTTCATGCCGCAAAACAAAGCCCGGCTTGCGCCGGGCCGGAATGGGATGAATGCGGTCGGATCTAGTTCAATCCCAATGTATCCTCGAGAATTTTCGGGGTGATAAAGACCAGCAATTCTTTTTTGTTTTTCGCCTTGGTGTTGTTTTTGAACAGCCAGCCCAGAATTGGAATATCGCCCAATCCTGGGACTTTCGAGGTCGAATCCGACTCGTCCTGTGTATAGACCCCGCCAATCACCACCGTGCCGCCATTGTCGACCAACACTTGTGTATCCACCTTCTTCGTATTGATACTTGGCACCCCCGCAAAGATGTTGCCGACCGAGTCCTGACTGACGCTGATTTGCATCATCACACTGTCTTCAGGCGTGATTTGTGGTGTAACGGTGAGACCCAGAACGGCTTTCTTGAAAGCCACGTTGGTCGCGCCGCTACTACTCGCCTGCTGAAAAGGCACCTCAACCCCGGACTCGATGGTGGCTGCCGTTTTGTCGCTGGTTACCACCCGCGGACTGGCAATGTTCTTGGTTGTGCCGTCGATCGCCGAAGCATTGAGCTCCAGGCTCAAGGTTTTGGTTGCCACCGCGTTGAACAGGGTCATGGTCAACCCGCCAAGCCCGGATGCCGCTCCCGGCAAATTAAGGCTACCGCCGGATACGCTTCCGCGGCTGGCCACGCCCAAACCCGAAAATCCGCCACCCTGTGCAACAGTGGGGCCGGTGTAAGCCAGTCTGCCACCGAGCGTCTGGTTGAAGGTTTCGGCCGCCTCAACGAAACGCGCCTCAATCAAGACCTGGCGGACCGGCACATCGACCAGCGCAATCAGCTTGCGCACCTCTTCCAGACTGGAAGGCGCATCCTTTACAAACAACATGTTGGTACGCAAATCAAAATTGGCGCTGCCGCGTTTGGATAACAACGGTTGCTTGCTGTCCGAGATCAGCTTCACGATGTCCGCCGCCTTGGCATAGGCCAGCTGGAAACTTTCGGTGCGCAAGGGTTCCAACTCGGAAATTTCCTGGCGCGAGGAAAACTCTATCTTTTCCTTTGCCGCAATCTCCTCACGCGGCGCGACCTGGATCACATTGCCGCTGACGCGTTTGTCCAGCCCCCGGCTCTGCAGGATGATTTCGAATGCCTGATCCCACGGCACATCTTTCAGACGCAGGGTCAGGCTGCCGGATACGCTGTCGCTGATGACCATGTTGAGACCGGTAAAATCGGCGATCACGCTTAGCGCTTCCCGCGTCGAAATATTCTGGAAATTCAGGGTCAGCCTGTCTCCTTCGTAGCGCGATTTCGGCAGCACGATCTTGTTTGGATCTTCCAGGCTGGCCTTGACCTCGACGATGAATTTATTGTCTGTCTGGTAGGCGGAATATTCCCATGCGCCTTTGGGTTCAATTAAAATCCGCGCGTTGCCGCCTTGCGCGAACGCATCGACGATCTGTACCGGCGTGGCAAAATCTGCCACATCAAGCTTGCGCTGAAGGTTGCGCGGCAAGGTTGCGTGCTGAAACTCCACCACCAGTGCCTTGCCCTGCTGCTTGATATCGATGCCAATGTTGGCATCCGACAGATCGATCTGTACACGGCCCTCGCCGTTGTCACCACGCTTGAAATCGATATCGCGCAGACTGTGGCTCTGCACGCTCGCGGTGCTGTCGGCAAAGTGCGCGCCAGCAACCACAGGGATGCCTCCGACCAGCCCTTTCGGCTGCAGCGTAATCAGCACATCTTTGCCCTCGATGCTCGTGTCATAACCGACCATTTGAGCCAGATTGATCACCAGCCGGGTGCGATTCCCCGCCTGCACGATATTGGCACTGCGCAAATTGCCTTCACCAAAGCTTTGCATCGAGGTGCCCAGTCCGTTCTCGGTATCGGGAAAGTCGAACGCAATGCGCGGCGGCGTGTTGATCGTAAAGGCTGCCGGCTGCCCCTTGGGCGGCGACTTGAGCCCGATCGTAAGGGTCAGCTTGCCATCCTGCAAGGCGCCGACGGACAGGCTCTGGATCGTGTTGGCTCCTTCTTCAGCCTGCACGCTGAACGCGCACAGTGCAAACACGAGGGCGAACAACCGGAAGAATCGATGCAGCACATTTTCAATTTGTTTCATGTTTTCACTCCTAATCATTCGGCCAATTGCAAAGTGCTTTCGCGTTCCGTCCAGTCACCGGCGCTGTCCTGCACCATTTCCTTTACCGTAAGCTCGGTTTCGCTTACTGCGGTAATCTGGCCAAAGTTCAAGCCGATATAGTTGCCCGCCCTGACGCGGTATATTTTTCCTTCGGCTGAACGCACTATCGCGTGACCGACACCCTTCTGGTACAAATATCCGATCATTTTCAGGCTTTCCAACGGAAAGTCTTCCAGCTCTTCCTTGGGGCGGCTGAAATCGGGCTGATTCTGCCCGGCACCACCTTTCCCGCGCGCCTCGGCTTTGCGCGGTCGGAACGGGTCGGGCAAGCGCGCGGAATTATCGTAGGCGAAAGGTTCATAGGGCTTGATATCTGGCGGCGGCTCGACCTTGCCACGCATGTCAACCCCGGCGTTATTCACAAAATCGCGCAAATCCTGAAACTCCTCGCTACCACAGGCAGACAGAAGGAGGGCAGCCAACAACAGCGTAAAAATGTTTCTCATCTTTTCTTCCTTGCTGCCCGTGCCGCGCGTTTCTGCGCGGCCAATTCTGCTTCATCCAGATAGCGATAGGTTTTGGCTGTGGCTTCCAGGCTCAAGGTTCCGGCTGCAGCGGCTGCTCCCGTGACGGGGGAAATGCGAATATCGTTGAGCGTAACGATACGCGGCAGTTGGGCGACGTCACTGGCGAAGTTACCCAGATCGTCATAATTGCCGGTAACCTTGATGGCAATCGGCTGCTCGGTGAATACACCGGCGGAAACCTCCCCGCTTGGGCGGAACAGCTCAAACTGCAAGCCGCGCCCCAGTCCGGCCTGGTTGATATCGGTAAGCAGCGCATCCATTTCGGATTTGCCCGGCAACTGTTTCAGCAGGGCGCCAAATGATTGTTGCGTGTCAAGCAACTGCTTTTTGATGATGTCCAGATTTATCGCCTCGCGTTTCTTTGCCAAATAGTCTTCCTTCAGCGTTACTTCTTCCTGACGAATCCATTTCAATCCCTCATATTGGCCCTGCCAATCCAGAAATGCACCCGCTACCACCACGACCAGAAACATTGAAACAAAGGCGATCAACTTCACCAGCCAGGGCCAACTGCCAGGCTTGTTGGGATCAATATTTTTTATCTCTTCAAGAAAATTCATTTCGCGCCTTAGCCTTTCTTCCCTGTTTTGCCCGCTGCCGGGGCGGCCGAGTCGTCTTGCCGGGTCAGATTGAAGTTAAGCAAAAATTCGCTTAACCGCGCCCCGCCGACATTCGTCGCATGGATTTCCACCAGGGTCGGCGAGCTCAACCAGGACGAATCTTCAATCGAGCGCATCAGGGTGGAGACCCTGGCGTTGGACTGGGCATAACCCACCACGCTGATTTTCAACCCTTTCTGGCCGAGTGTTTTCAGATGCACGCCTTCCGGCAGAATACGCAACATCTGGTCGAGCAAATGCACCGCATCGGCCCGCGTCGATTGCAGATTTTCAACCACTGTCTTGCGCGCCAGCAATATCTGTGTCTGTTTGCGCAATTTCCTGATTTCGGCAATTTGCTTGTCCAGCACCGCGGTTTCCTGCTGCAGATAGGCGTTGCGGCGCTCCTGATAAGAAATCTGGGCGCCGATGACGGCGTGCACGAGCCCGACAATCATTGCGCCGAAAAGCAGGGACAAAATGCTTAGCACAATAAATTGCAGCTGCTGTGCACGGCGCTTTTCCTCGCGGTGCGGCAATAGGTTAATTCGCATCATGACGGGTCAAACCTCCGCATTGCCAAGCCGCACGCAATCATTAGGGCCGGCGCATCCGCCTGCAACTGGCGCGGCTTGATCCTGCTCGACAGTGACATCAGTTGAAAAGGATTGGCCACCAAAGTGCTGGCCTGGGTACGGGTTGCCACCGCTTCGTCCAATCCGGCCAGCGCCGCGCATCCGCCCGAAAGCACCACATAGTCCACTTCGTTATACTGGGTCGAGGTAAAAAAGAACTGCAGGGCACGGGCAATTTCCATTGCCAGATTTTCGCGGAACGGCACCAGCACGTCGCTTTCATAATTTTCCGGCAGCCCGCCGTTGCGTTTGGCCGCCTCGGCCTCTTCCGTGGTCAGGCCGAATGCGGCCTGGATTTGCGCGGTCAGTTGGGCGCCGCCAACCTGCTGGTCACGGGCATAAACCGACTGGCCGTTGCGCAACACATTCACGTTCATCACCGTGGCCCCGATATCGGCCACGGCCACGCACTGGTCAACAGCACCACCAGGCAATTGCGCGCAAATCTGCTCAAGGGCGGCTTCGGCGGCGTAGGGCTCGACATCCATCACAACCGTGCGCAAACCTGCGGCCTGCGCCGCCGCGACCCGGTCCTCGACATTCACTTTGCGGGATGCCGCCAGCAGGACTTCAATTTCTTCCGGATTCGCCGCCGAGGGGCCGATCACCTGAAAATCGAGATTCACTTCTTCCAGCGCGAATGGTATGTATTGGTTGGCTTCAGTCTCGACCTGGTATTCGAGATCGTCTTCGCGCAAACCGGCCGGCAACATGATTTTCTTGCTAATCACGGTGGCGGCAGGCAGGGCGAGGCTGACATTGCGGATGCGGGAGCCCATGCGCTTCCACGCGCGCTGCAGCGATTCGGACACGGCATCCAGATTATTGATATTGCCGTCGCTGACGGCATCGGCTGGCAACGGCTCGATCGCGTAGCGCTCAACAATCAACCCGCCTTTTTTTGGCGCCTGGCTCAACTCCAGCATCTTGACGGAAGAAGAACTGATGTCCACTCCAATCATCGGCGGGGTGGAAGTCTGCAGAAAATCTATCGTTATGTCGAAATTTCCTTTAATCATAGGATAGTTAGCGCACTTCCGTATAAACTGGTTTAAATCCTAGCAATAACTCCCATAGGTGTAAAGTTTTTTCTGGATCCATATTTTGCCCGCCGGGGACGATATAATGTCCGCAAA
>CAYTZF010000163.1:0-6797 GCA_964442265.1 uncultured Sideroxydans sp. | reverse complement strand
AACAGGTCGGCGGTCGAGATTTGCAAATCGGCCGGTGTGGTCGCCACGATCTGCCCCAGCGCATTGGGCAGGAATCCGGTCAGGCGCAAGCCCTGGCTGCTGACGATGAAGCCGTCCTTGTCGAGCTGGAACTGGCCGTTGCGCGAATAGGAAACGGCGCCGTTGTCGTTCAGGCGGAAAAATCCGCTGCCGCTCACCGCCATGTCCAGCGCGTTGTTGGTGGTGCTGATGTTGCCCTGGGTGAACTGCTGCGCCACCTCGGCCACTCTGACACCGATGCCGACTTGCGTGCCGCCGGAACCGGCGAGCGAATTGGCATACACATCGGCAAACTGCGCCTGCGATAATTTGAAGCCGACGGTGTTGGCGTTGGATACGTTGTTGCCGATCACATCCAGATTCTTGGCGGCGGCATTGAGACCGGAAAGTCCTTGCTGAAATCCCATGACATTCTCCTTACAAAATTTGTTTGATCGCGTTCAGGCTGACATCGCCCAGCTTGCCGACATTGACCGTCACCCCGTTTTGCGATTGCGCCACGCTATTGACCAGACCGTATTCCAGTGTCGCCGCCGCGCTTTTCTGCCCGCCCAGCTCGGATACCGCGCTGATGGTGTAACGGCCATCCGGCGCAGTGGCGCCGCTGTCGGTCAGACCGTCCCAGGTCATCTGCACGATGCCGCCATCCTGCGCGCCAAGTTGCAGGGTACGTATGGCGCGACCCGATGCATCGTTGATACTGAGCGTGAGCTGATCCGCCGGCTGCGCCAGCTCGACCGCGGCAAACCCCTGGCCGTTGCCGAGCTCGATGCCATCGCCGGTGACCAGCACCGGATGTCCGATCATGGAAACCGCCTGCAGCGATTGTGACGCCAGCATGCTGCTGCTCAAGGCCTGCACGGTATTGTTCAGCTTGTCGATGCCGGTCACCGTGGAGAGTTGAGCCATCTGCGAAGTGACCTCCGCGTTATCCATCGGATTGAGCGGGTCCTGATTTTTCATCTGGGTGACCAGCAGTTTCAGAAAACGATCCTGGGTCACGCCGATCTGCGAGGCTTCGTTCGCCGCGGCGGGGAAAGCGGCCGTGCTATTTTGTACAGAAGCAACCATGATGCGTCTCCTTATTGTCCGATGGTGAGGGTTCTCTGCAGCAAAGTCTTGGAGGTGTTGAGCACCTCGACGTTGTTCTGGTACGAGCGCGAAGCGGAGATCATGTTCACCATCTCCTCCACCGGGTTGACATTGGGCATCGTCACATAACCCTGTTCGTTCGCCATCGGATGGCCGGGGTCATACACCACGCGCATCGGCGAAGTGTCTTCCACCACCGCGCTGACCTTGACCCCCTGCCCGACCTGTCCCGGCGCCGGCGCCGTTTCAAAAACGACCTGCTTCGCCTGGTAAGGCTTGCCGTCCGGACCGGTGGCGCTGTCGGCATTGGCCAGATTGCTGGCCACCACGTTCAGCCGCTGCGATTGCGCCGCCATGGCCGAACCGGCGATGTTGAAAATATTAAAGAGTGACATGATGTTTCCTCCTTACCCTCTCCTCAATCCTCTCCCGTTTGCGGGAGAGGAAGCGAACATGAAAATCGATTCCCGAACCTAGCCTTGCAAGGCGGCCAGCACATCCTTGCCTCGCTCCGAGATAAAACGCACGCTGGCTTCGTAGCGCAGCGCGTTGTCGGCGAACTGCGTCCGCTCCGTATCCATCTCCACCGTGTTGCCGTCGGCGCCGGGCTGGGTCGGAATGCGATATTGCACCGGCGCGCCCATCACGGTTTCACCGGCTTCGCCCTGCAGATGCGCGGCGGCCGTCGTATTCAGCGCCAACTGCGCGCCGTCCCCGCCCAATGCGCCCCGCAACGCGCGGGCAAAATCAATGTCGCGCGCCTTGTAGTTCGGCGTGTCGGCATTGGCAATGTTCGAGGCCAGCAATTCCTGCCGCGCCGCGCGCAGATTCAATGCCGTCTGATGAAACTGGAATATCTCATCTATCCTGCCGCTCATTGGAATCTCCTGTAGATGATTTAAGCCGGGTTGAAACCCGACCTGCCTACTGACTCGCATCCTAGGCTGACCACCGTCAAATCGATTCGCGGATTAGCGGCGAAAACCCGCCGCATTTCCCGCCTTCGATCCCGCGTCCGCGCGAGACAATGCCGGCCATGAAACACACACTCTGCCTGCTCATGTGGTTATTCCTGTGGAACGGGGCGGCCATTGCCGCGCCGCGCCAGGAGCCGGCGGCAATCCGCGCGGTGGCGGCCGCTTACGCGCACGAACAGACGCGCCATTTGCCCGGAGAAATAGACATAAAGATCGGCACCATCGACCCGCGCCTGGCGCTGGATGCCTGTCCGTCCCTGCGTGCCTATCTGCCGACGGGTGCCAGACTGATCGGCCGCACCAGCATCGGCGTGCGTTGCGAGGCGCCACAGGGCTGGTCGATACTGGTGACAGCGACCATCCGCGTGACGGTCGAACGCCTGATCAGCAACAGACCGCTGGCGCAGGGCAGCCTCATCAGCGAGGCGGATTTCACCCTGCAACGCGGCGAAATGGACAGACCCGGCATCCTCCTGTCGCCCGAACAAGCACTGGGAAAAAAACTCAAATACGCCATCGGCGCCGGGCAAGTATTGCGTGCAGACATGCTGCGCGAACCGAACGTGATCCGGCAGGGACAGAGCGTCACCCTGGCCGTGCAGGGCAGCGGTTTTCACATCAGCCGTCAAGGTTACGCGCTGAACGATGCCGGGGCAGGCAGCACCGTGCGCATACGACTGGCATCTGGGCAAGTAATGACGGCACGCGCGACACCGGACGGCGCGGCGGAAATGACGCGCTGATTGCGGTCGCCGGGATAAATACAGGAATCGAAGCGGAGACCTTACAAGTCTGCTAAAGTTTTCGCAGAATCAGCCGATACAACAGGCATTCGAACGTTTCAAGATGGAGTACAGCATGAAAATCAATCAAACCGGTAAACCATTACCCGCCGGCGGCAACACCGAATCGACCGCACGCAATCCGGCGGCCAAGTCCGGCGGCGCGCCTGCGGGCGGCGCTGGCGTCCCCGCTGACAGCACCAGCGTGCATCTGGGGACCACCGGCGCCCAGTTGCGCGAGCTGGAAAGCAGCATCGCCAGCGCGCCGGTGGTGGACAGCCAGAAGGTGGCCGAGATCAAACAGGCGATCAGCGACGGCCGTTTTCAGGTCAACGCCGGCGTGGTCGCCGACAAGCTCATCCACACCGTGCAAGACCTCATCAGCGCGAGTCAACGTTGAGCACTGCCGGAATCCAGACCCGCCTCAAGGAAGAACATGCCGCGTTGCAGGATTTCATCGCCCTGCTGGAGCGCGAACAACAGATCCTGCTCGCGCCCAATACCGAACCCCTGCTCGACCTCGCTGCCGAAAAGACCCGCGCCGCCGAAGCGCTGACCGCGCGTGTGCAGCAGCGCCCGCAATACATTCCCGCAGAACCGGGGCAGACCGAAAGCTGGTTGCGCCAGCATGCTCCCGCCGCCCTCGACGTCTGGCTAGCCATCCGCCGCCTGGGTGCGCAAGCCCATGCCCTCAACCAGAGCAACGGCGAACTGATCAAGGTGCGCACGCGCTACAACCAGCAAGCGCTGCAAGCCCTGCTCGGCGCCACCCAACAGAGCGCGGGACTGTACGGCCCGCAAGGCAAAACCAGCCTGCCCGGCAGCGGGCGTACCCTCGGCAGCGGTTAAAGCTCGGTATATTTTTTCGCGCTGCCGCGCGCCTTGTCCACCGGGTACTTCTGCGCATTCCGCGCAATCTTGTCCAGCACGATCTGTTTCACATCCAGCCTGTAGTGTCGCGCCAGCAACAAGGCATAGGCCAGCACATCCGCCAGTTCCTCCTTCACTTTGGGCAGCTCTGCCTCGCCGTGCGTCTTCCACAGGAAGCATTCAAGCAGCTCTCCCGCCTCGATCGACAGCGCCGCTGCCAGGTCTTTCGGATTATGGAACTGCGCCCAGTCCCGCTCGTCGCGGAATTTAATCAGGGCAGCGGTGATCTCGGCGATGTCGTTGCTGGGCTTTGGCATGGTGTGATCCTGTTGAATGAAATGAACTAGAGCGCGATGGCGCCGCCGGTCGGCGACAAACGCGCCAGCGTATCCTGCCGGTAGAACTTCGCCAGTTGCATGTACACCGCCGGATAGTTCTTGTGCAATACATCCGGCGACTCGAAGAAATACTCGGAAAGCACGGCAAAGAACTCGGCCGGATTTTCCGTCGCGTAAGGATCAATCAGCGTCTCCCCGTCCCTTTCCACGCGCCGGCACAAGTCATCGTAGGCCGCCTGCAGAATGCGCGCCCAATCATCCGGGCTCATCCCCGCATGCAGCGGCGGCCGCCCGTTCGCGCTGCCGTTGCGCATATCCAGCTTGTGTGCGAACTCGTGGATCACCACGTTGAATCCCTCACCGCGGCCGGATCCTTCCACATCCTGCCAGGACAGCACCAGCGGCCCGCGCTCCATCGCCTCGCCGCTGCGCGCGTGGCGCAGATGGTGCACGATACCCGTCTCGTCCATCTGCTCGCCCTCGAAGATGAACTCGCCCGGATACACCACGATCTCCGTCCAACCCGAGTACCATCCCTCGCCCAGATTCAACACCGTCAGTGCCGCGAATGCCGCGATGGTCGTCGCCTTCGCCCCCGTCATCTCCAGACCGCCCGCCCCCGAAAACGCCTTGTCCGCCAACAGGCCGATCGCACGTTCGCGCAACCGTTGCCGCTCAGCGGCATCCAGCCCGTCAAACAGCGGCAGTTCCAACACCGCGCGCCACGCCGCCTCGTCCAGCCCATACACGCCTTTGCCGCTGCCGAACAGGCTGGCAAGCAGATCGAACGGATTCAACTTCGTTTCTGTGTCGCGCATTGGATAGCGGAAAAAGAGTTCGGAACAGGGGGAGATGGTAGCGCTTTTCCGCTCTCTCATCCCGCCCCGCAGATCCTATTCCGGTGATCGCGGCAGCCCTGCCGCATCCGACTTTTCCCGCACAATAGGCCAAACGATCTTGTGCGCGCCCCCTCCCTGCGCAAACAAAAATCCCGGCCGTTTCCGCTCAGGGGCGGTTTGGAGTGAAGCGCGCACGGCCGCTTACCAGCCTGATTCGCGCTCCGGCGTGGCCGATATTTTGTGGATTGAAAGATCGGCGCCGTTGAACTCTTCTTCCTGGTCGAGGCGGATACCGAGTAATTTTTTAATCGCGCCATAGACCACAAAGCCGCCGGCGAAGGCGATGGTGATGCCCATCAGGGTGCCGATGAGTTGCGCCATGAAGCTGACGCCGCCCAGGCCGCCCAGCGCCCTGGCGCCGAAGATGCCCGCCGCAATACCACCCCACGCGCCGCACAGGCCGTGCAAGGGCCACACGCCGAGCACGTCGTCGATCTTCCAGCGATTCTGGGTGAGGGTGAACATGACGACAAATAACGCACCGGCCACACCGCCGACGATGAGTGCGCCGATGGGATGGAACACATCCGATCCGGCACAGACGGCGACCAGTCCGGCGAGCGGGCCGTTATGCACGAAGCCGGGGTCGTTCCTGCCCAGCCACAACGCGGTGAGTGTGCCGCCGACCATCGCCATCAGCGAATTGACAGCGACGAGGCCGCTGATGCCGACGAGGGTCTGCGCGCTCATGACGTTGAAGCCGAACCAGCCGACGGTGAGGATCCAGGCGCCCAGCGCGAGGAACGGGATGCTGGACGGCGGATGCGCGGTGATACGCCCTTCCTTGTTGTAGCGACCGTGCCGTGCGCCGAGCAGCAACACCGCCGCGAGACCGATCCAGCCGCCGACGGCGTGCACCACGACCGAGCCGGCGAAATCATGGAAGCCCGCGCCGAAAGTGGTTTGCAGCCATTCCTGAAAGCCGAAGTGGCCGTTCCAGGCGATGCCTTCGAAAAAAGGATAGACGAAACCAACCAGCAGGAAGGTGGCGGCGAGTTGCGGATTGAAACGCGCCCGTTCGGCGATGCCGCCGGAGACGATGGCGGGAATAGCGGCGGCGAAGGTCATCAGAAAAAAGAACTTGACCAGATCGTAGCCGTTCTTTTGCGCGAGTTGTTCCGCGCCGGTGAAAAAATGGATGCCGTAGGCGATGCCGTAGCCGATGAAGAAATAGGCGATGGTGGACACGGCGAGGTCGCTGATGATCTTCACCAGCGCGTTGACCTGGTTCTTCTTGCGCACGGTGCCGAGTTCGAGAAAGGCGAAGCCGGCGTGCATCGCCAGCACCATGATGGCGCCCAACAAGATGAAAAGTGCATCGCTGCTGACCTTGAGTTCTTCCATGCCATTCTCCAAAAAGGTGCGAAACGCAGATTTGCTTGCAAGCCTTGTGCCAGCTTGCAGCGACATTGATTTATTGGGTTATTTTCCGGCGCAAAGGGTGAATACAGACGTTCCGCTCACCAAGATGGTGCCTGGCCGCGCACGATGCACCAAAACAAGGCCTTATTCCGGTGCGTGCCAGCTCCCGTTCAGCACCTTTTCCAGCCAGAATAAGCCGACGATGGTTTTGCTGTCGTCGATCCTGCCCGCCCTCACCCATTGCAGTGCCTCTTCCGGCGAGAGCTCGAATACTTCAAGGAATTCGCCCTCGTCCAACCGACTGCCCTGATGGGTCAGGCCGCGCGCGAGGAAGTATTCCATGCGCTCGTCGGAATAACCGATGCACGGCCAGGCGGTGGTGAGATGGATCCATTCGCGCGCGACATAGCCGGTCTCTTCCAGCAGTTCGCGTTGCGC
>CAYTZF010000162.1:0-9499 GCA_964442265.1 uncultured Sideroxydans sp. | reverse complement strand
CACCTTGGGATGCACCTTCTCCTGAATGTAGAGCGGTGGTGCGTGAACCACCAGGTCAGACCAATCTTGCTCATCCTTACCGCGCCAGACCAGTTGCGGGTCGAGGTCACGATTGCGTCGCTCATACGCCACACGAATCGGCGTCTGCTCTTCCTTCTGCATCACCGACTGGTATTCGGCAGTAGGGATGTTCTTGCGCGTGGCGTCGTCGTGCTTGATGGTTTCGACGGCGAGTGGGGTTTTGGGTTTCTTGGCCATGATTCAGATGTGAAGGTTGATTTCAGGAGTCGAGCGCATCAGGATTTTTAAGTGCTTTTTTCTCATCCGCTGCAAGGCGACGCTCGACCTTTTTGACATCTTCAGCGGCAGGCAGACTCTCTGGACGGATGCCTCGTTCCAGCAGCGTTTTACGGACTGCCTCGTTGTTGGTGATGTGTTCTTTGGAGATAGCAGCTTCCGTTCCCATCTGGTGCTGCCGGGCATTGAAGATGGTGATCTCCGTAGCGAAGTCTTTGGCCTTGAGAATGATGGTGGGTGCAAAGTCAGCCAACGGCCGGTTGTCCGGCACCTTCCATTGCGACTTCATCGCTTGTGTGTTTTTACCAAACAATGCTTGATCGCCTTTGCTGCGAATGAGCGCGAAATTCTGGTTATCGCCGGTTTGCTCATAAATCACCTCGGACAATTCTTTTTCCGTAGTTGTGAGTTTTTTGCGTGCCGATACGCGCTCCGCCTCAAGTAGCCGTTGTTCGATCTGCTCCGCCTTGCGGGTTTGCATAGCGAAGTAGGTTTGGGCAAAAGCGATTTGCTGCTTTCTGGGGTCGCCGTTCTGGGCAACCAGATAGCAGGCATAGCGAGTGAGCATGAGATCAGGGACTTCTTTCTCCGCTCCTTTGGGCATGGCGATCGTTTTGTTGACGTCAACAAAATGATCAGCAACCGGATGCCCTGACAATTCGCACGAAGTTTTTGCCTTGCTGATGACGGTCGTAAAGTTCCGCCATTCATCGTAACCAAGCAGGTACTGAAGGTCGCGGGCAAGCCAGAATTCGATGCCGTTTTCTGCTTGCTGTGCGTGAGCTTCGAAAGTGTCGGTGAGTGTATGAACGATCTCAGTTTTCATGAGCAACCCTTTCGATCATTTTGTTAAATTCTGCTTCGACCTTGGCTTTAAAGTCGGCTTCGATTTGATAGACCTCGGTGAATTCGGCAAATGCCCAGCGGCCATATTGCTTAAGGTTATTCACGCCGGGTATCCAGTACACATCCATGGTGTTTTTCTTTTCCTTGGCATCTTCGCGGCGATAGCCTTTGATCTCGACTATAAGGTGCAGCAAATCATCTTCGCCGCGACCATCGTCCACCAGCACGATGAAGTCGGGGATGTATTTGCGCATTTCCGAGCCATAGCGGTATGGCACTTCAAAACCGAGGCTTTGATTTTTGACGTAGGCTTTGACGCGAGGATGTCCTTCTGCCACTCGGCAAAATTCCCCCTCCCAGTCACTGTCTAGAATCACCCAGTTGACTTGGCAGCGACGTGAATCGGTCTGCCAGCGATCCAGCTTGGATGTATTGAAGTTGACGGTTGCGGTGCTGCCTACCGGGTTGTAGGGGTCGAGCACGGCTTTGATGGGACGTTTGCCAAGTGATGATCGATTAATGCCTGCCTCGATTCGTTCGCAGGCCATGTCGGCGAGCATCTTGTATTTAAGTTGCGCCGGATAGGTGCCGCCCTTGCAAACCAAATAACCTTCTATCCATTCGCGTGAGATGCGTTTAAGTTGGCCGAACAGATTGAGCTGGGGTTCGCCATTGGCGTCGCGGAATTTTGATAACAGCAGATGCGAGGTGAGTTCGTAGATGACTTGTGATGGTCGAACATCGCCGGTATGCACCAGATTTAGATCGACGGTTTCACCGATGATGCCGGAGTTACGTGTTTCTGTTGCGCCCACCAAATCAGGCGTGAGTTCAAGTGTGGAGTCGGTGTTGAATTCAGCCGTGAGTCGATCTTCTGGTAGTTCGGTGCGATAGCCTTGCACATGAGGAAAGCTGATCTCGCAGTCATCGCGGTCGGGACGGATGGCTTTGACTTGGATGGTCTCACGCGGCTTTTGTGGTGGCGCGACCACGGGCTTGGCGGTGAAATCGAAGGGTATGCCGAGCACGTCGGCATATTCGACGTTGAACAATCCCTCTTCATTCAGCTCATAAGACTGGCGACGCAAAGCACGGCCAATGACTTGCTCGCACAGCAACTGAGTGCCGAATGCACGGACACCAAGGACATGCGTGACAGTGTTGGCATCCCAACCCTCGGTGAGCATGGATACGGACACGACACAGCGGATGGAATCGCCAAGGCGCCCCGCTTTGCCGACGGTGTTCATTACTTCGCGTAGCAGTTCTTGATCGGTGATGTTCTCGGCTTGCTGAATATTTCCGGTGCGCTCGGTGATTTCCCTACGGAAACGTTCGATCTCATCGGAGGCCATATTGCGGAAGTTATCGTCCAGCGCATCGCCGGATTCGAGTTGTTCGCTGTCGATTAGGAGGGTGCGAGGTCGGCCAAGGGGGTTGCCGTGCTCATCGAAATTGCGGAATAGAGATAGCCGACCATCAACCAGTTGGCTGGTGCCGTCTTCATGCTGTTGCTGAAAGCCGGAGATGTAGTCGTACACCAGCTTGGAGGCTGCGGTGTTGTTGCACACAACGATGAAGCAAGGCGGAACAGATATGCCCGCTTTTGACCAAAGGTCGAAGGTTTTTTCGTAGTGGCCGTAGAGTGCTTCGAGCGCAGTTTGCAACTGGGTCGGCAAATCGAGAGGGTTGAGTTGCTCGCCTTTGCCGCGACCCTTCTTAGGCATCTTGGCGCGTATGTGTTCCCACAGATTGCGGAACATGGGCATTTCGTTGCCGGGAATGTTGTCCGCCACCGGCACACGCGGCAGCTTGACGATGCCGCACTCGATGGCATCCATCAGCGAGAAGTCGCTCATCGTCCAAGGGAACAGGGTGCCTTCAACGTAGCCGGAACCACTCAGAAAGAACGGCGTAGCAGAGAGATCAATGACGTTCAACAAGCCCAGTTTGCGATTGACCGATTCCAAACCGGAAATCCATAAACGGGCCGCTTCGTTGTTCTCCTCGGCTTCCTTTTTCTCGTCACCTTTCAGTGCTTCATCATCGTCTTCCGCCTTCGGCTTTTCACGATAGCAGTGATGCGCCTCATCGTTGATGACCAGCACATTCTTCATGCCCATCAGTTCGGGCATGACGCGTTGGAGCATCTGGCCTTCGGTTTCGAGCGTGTTGAGTTCTTCGCCGCCACGACCTTGCAGCAGCAATCTTCCGCCTTTGGATAACTCCATCCGCTCACGCATTTTGAATGCGTGGAAGTTGGTGATGACGATCTTGGCCTTATCGAGTTCACCCATCATGTCGCTGGGCACAAGCTCGCGGCTTTGGTAGTAGCTATCTGGATCGTTCGGGTGCAGTACGCGCAGTCGATCTTTGATGGTGAGGCCGGGTGCCACAATCAAGAAGCCGCGTGTGAATTTCTTGCTATTGGGATGGCGCACCGCATTGATGGTTTGCCATGCGATCAGCATCGCCATGACGGTAGTCTTGCCTGCGCCGGTGGCGAGCTTTAGTGCCAAGCGCATCAATTCCGGGTTGGCATCTTGGTTCGCGTTGGTTAGATGTTCCAAAAATTGTTGGGCAGACTTACCCAGCTGAGGGGCGACTTCGGTCAGCCAGATAACTGTTTCAACGGCCTCGACCTGACAGAAGAAGGGACGGACTCCGCTGAATTTATGATGCCGCCAATGTTGTAACAGGCGGGAAGTTTCGGGAGATACATGCCATGTTGATGTATTAGGTAACGCACGCCATTTTTCGACTTCTAAGCGAACTGCGTTAATGATGGCTGCGGTCTTTTGATATTCCTGCGCCTGAGATGAAAGACCTAAGTCGTCATCCAACAACAACGAGGATTGCTCTGCTTGGCCTTTGCGCTTTTTGGGCTTTGGCAGCGGGGTTATATATTCGGCAGGACGACGCTTCTCAACTATTTGCTGGGTAGGCTGACCATGATCCAATTCCCAATGACGCGACGGATACTCATAGGGGGAATTGAGGATTGGATGTTCGAAAAACGCGTCTGTCATGCTGAATATCTATGAGCGATGAAATTAGTCTCGGATAGTATCCCGTGTGCCTTATATGGGCAATCATCAAGAATACATAGACCCTGAACTCAGCCTTTTCTGGCAAAGCCAAAAGCATGCATATCAAGCAAGATAAAACTACAGGGCCAATTTCATGAACGTCAGGTTTCAGGTAACGACTTATCAATCACGATTGGCAGGTTATGGCACATTGCAGTAGCTCAAGTTGCGAAATTGCCTTCGCTAAAGCTGCCGTACACGAAGGGCAGTTATGGCCGATTTTGAGATACTCAAACTCCACAGCCCCGCCCGCCTTCACATCAGTTTGATTGCCTTTTCCACCGCGACGATCCGCGCTTCGCGCACCTTGGCGGCGATGAGGTTTTTGTCGGCACAGGCGCGGGCGATGTCGCCGGCATTCACCGCGCGGGCAGCATCCGCGCAGCGCAGCAGGTAATCCGCTTGCGGGTAGGCATCGTTTTCGTGCCCGGTGCGGCCGTGCGCATCGGCTTCGCAGGTTTGCAGGATGAGTTCGAAGCGTTCCGGTTTGCGCCAGAGGTCGCAGGCGTCAAACAGTTTAACGATGGTGTCGGCACGCAGTTCTTTGGCGCGGTGGATATTGCCGTGCTGCTTTGCCACCAGTAACGCAAGGTCGCGGCTTTCGGCGGGAACTCGCAGACGCGCGCACAAGCCTTTCAGCAGATCGACACCGCGCATCTCGTGGCCGATATGTCTTGGTAGCGTGTCTTTCGGGGTGGTGGCTTTGCCCAGGTCGTGGCCGAGTGCGGCGAAGCGCACTTCGAGTGAACGCCGGTGTTTCGCGGTGTCGTCGATGACCATCATGACGTGCTCGCCGCAGTCGATCTCGGGATGGTAGTGCGCGGGTTGCGGCACACCAAACAGCGCGTCCACTTCGGGCAATATTTTTTTCAGCGCGCCGCATTCGCGCAGGGTGAGGAAAAAGCGCGAGGGATGCTTTTCCATCAGGCCGCGTGCCAGTTCCTGCCAGACGCGTTCGGCGACCAGCGCATCGACTTCGCCGTTCTCCACCATGCTGCGCATCAGCGCGAGCGTCTCTAGCGCGAAGGTGAAACCGAAGCGCGCGGCGAAGCGGGCGCCGCGCAGGATGCGCACCGGATCTTCGGCAAAAGCGTCGCTGACGTGGCGCAACACGCCTGCCTTGAGATCGGCCTGGCCGTTGTAGGGATCGATGAGGTTGCCGTCGGCATCCTCGGCGATGGCGTTGATAGTGAAATCGCGGCGCAGCAGGTCCTGCTCCAGCGTGACATCGGGCGCGGCATAGACGTTGAAGCCCTTGTAGCCCGCCGCCGTTTTGCGCTCGGTGCGCGCCAGCGCGTATTCCTCGTGGGTGTCGGGATGGAGGAACACGGGGAAGTCCGCGCCTACCGGCTTGAAGCCGCGCGCGACCATCTGTTCCGGCGTGCTGCCGACCACTACCCAGTCGCGGTCCTGTAGCGGCAGGCCGAGCAGGCGGTCGCGCACCGCACCGCCGACACAATAGATTTGCGGCTTGCTATCGCTCATCGGCGGAAACAACCGGCACTTTGCTGTCGATCACGCCCAGACGATGTTTGAGCGTTTCGTTGCTGTGACCGAACAGTTTGGCATAGTAGATCGTGTTGCTCATCACTTTGCGCACGTAGTCGCGCGTCTCGTCGAAGGGGATGGTCTCGACGTAGATCGCGCCTTCCAGCGGGCGGTTGGCGCGCCATTTTTTGGCGCGGGTCGGCCCGGCGTTATAGGCGGCGGAAGCCAGCACCGGGCTGTCGCCGAAACGACTGTACACGTTCTTCATGTAGTAGGTGCCGAGGCGCAGGTTCATGTCGAGCTGGTGGATCATTCCCTTGCGATAGCCTTTCAGACCAAGACGCCGCGCCGCCCAGCGCGCCGTGTCCGGCATGATCTGCATCAGTCCGGCGGCGCCGGCTTCCGATCTGGCGCGGGTGACGAAACGGCTTTCCTGGCGCATCAAGCCGTACACCCAGGCTTCTTCCACATCGTGTTCCCGCAGCGGGGTTTGCAGTGCTTCGCGGTAAGGCGCGGGATAGCGCAGGTTGAAATCATGCAACTCGATGGTGAGCATGGCGGCATTGATCGAGCGGTCATACATCTCGTTGCGTTGCGCCACTTCGGCGGCCGCCAGCAATTCGCGGTCGTCCAGTCCGCGCAACGCCCAGTCCCATTCCTTCGCTGCTTCGGTGCGCAATCCCATGCGGTAAAGCAGGATCGTGCGTTGAATCTCCGGGCGGCCCTGCATCGCTTCGATCTGTGTTTCATCCGCCTCGAATTTTGCGGTTAACGCCCACGCGCCAGACATCTCTCCCAGCTCGTCCAGCGCCAGTTGGCCGTAGTAGTGGTATTCGCGACTCAACGGCACCAGCAAGGCGTCCGCCTCCGCCGCCCGCCCCAGCGCTTTGAGCGCGCGCGCGCGCCAGTAACGCCAAGCCGCTTCACTCTGCTGCTGCGGCGACATCGCCGCGATGCCGAGCTGCACCTCGTGCCAGTTTTCCGCGCGCAGGGCGGCGCGCACACGCCAGGCCAGTTGCTTCTCGCTCAACTCGGCGGTGCCTGCGGCCTCGTACCAGCCCAGTGCCCGCTCGTCATGCTCCAGCGCGGCCGCGTAACCCAACGCGGCAAAGCCTTGCCGTCGCTCGTCTTCGGAAAAATGGCTGATGATGCGCTGCCACTCGGCATGCGCCAGGTTGACCGAGCGCCGCGCCAAACGTTGCAGCGCGAACAGCGCCACCGCGCGGCGACCATCGGAAGCAGTGGCGAAGGCGGTTTTTTGCAAATAGCGCTGCGGATTGCGCCATGCCGCCTCCAGCTCGGTCAGCGGCCAGCGCGCCGTTTCGGGCAGATAGGGATTGAGTTTTCTGGCCGCGGATAGTTTGCCGGTTCCGAGCAGCTGCTGCATCCGCTGCTGCACGTCGCGCGCAGTGATGAAACCGCGCCCGATCGCCGCCGCGAACAGTGGCAGGCAATTTTCGCTTTGCGCCGCTTCGGTGAACCACACGGCGCGCGCGCCCAGCAGCGCCTTATCCTCGTCTTCCCGGCGCTGCCACTGCAAGGCCTGACAGGTCAGCTCCGCATCGGCCTCGACCAGATTCGGATATTCCGCCGCAAATTCCTCCCAGCGCCCCCGCTTGGCCATCTGTTTCAGCCATTCGCCGCGGAATTGATCAATCACCGGTGTATCTTCCACGCGCGCGAAAAATTCGCGCATCGGCGCGCTGTTCGCCTCGTCCCAGCGCATGCGCAGGCGGTAATAGGTGATGTAAGGTTCCAGCGGGGAATCCAGCAGGCGCGGCGCGAGTTTTTCCAGTTCGGCTACCTTGCCGGCGGCAAATGCGGCGCGCGCGGACATGAAATCCTGCGCCACCTCGGCCCAGGCCAGCGTCGGAATCAGGAACAGCAAAAAAGGCAGGAAGCGCATCGAATAATTCAGTCAAAATTTCGCTGAAGGATAGCACACCCCCCCTCGCCCCCATCGGCACGGCATGACCGGATGCCGCGCCAAAGGGATCAGCGCTGGCAGGCGGTCATCTTTTGCAAAAATCCCTCGATCTCGCACTCCGCCAGCGCGGGCGGCAAAGGATGATGCGGATCGCGCGCCCAATCGCCCACCGCCGCAAGCGCCAGTTGCGGATTCCAGCCCGCGTTCATCACTTCGTCATCATAGGTCTCGACCGCCGCCTCCGGGTGATCGATCCGGTAATTGCCCCTATTCATCACGACCGCCATGGCACACCTCCTTTACCGTGGAACGCAGTGCGCGCCCCTGTGAACAGGATATCGGCGCGCCAACGGAGAAGTTTAGGGCAATGACCAGGACTCGATGCGCGCGCGCACCAGCCCGAGATGGCTGCGCAACTCGTACAGGTGGCTGGAAAACGCGACCGGCAGACGCAGGCGGTTGACCTTGTTCTCGATCGCGTCCAGTTCGTTGCGGAAGCGGGCGAGATCGACCGGCGGCGGTGTGTTGCGCAATTGCAGTTCGAGAAAGCGCAGTTCGCCGTACAGTTTGTAGATGCGCGACTTGATCAGCCAGGCATACAGCGCGGGGATGACCCGGCTCAGGGGAATCGCCAGCGCCAGCAGGGGGAGCAGGATGATTAGCACGCGGCTGACAAAAGTGGCTGCCCAGAATGGCAGATAGCGGTCGAGAAAAGGCGGGCCGGACTGAAAAAAGTACGCGGCCTGACTGCTTAACTCGAAATCGGAATCCTTGTCCGACGGAAATTCGTGTTCCTGGTTCAGCATGCCCGCGCCGCCGTGGACGCGCGTCAGCACCTTGAGCAGCAGGTAGGCCAGCGCCGGATGCAGCGCTTCGCGCGCCACCAGGGTGACGGTGGGCGCCAGCAGGTGGGTGCGTTGCGGTGGCAGGTTGGCCTGCAAGCTGAGCGCGCTTTGCGGCAACACCCGCTCATGCAGAAAATTGAACTGGCGCGAAAGCGCTTCGGCATCCTGCAAATTAACCAGGTTCACCCCCGGCATCAGGGCAACTTCGCGAATCAGCGGCGAATCCGGCACCCCGGATAGAAAGATCACATCCGCCACATCGTGCCGCAGCGCTTCTTTCGAGTCGTCCTCACCGATTTCGTACAGGGTCGCGTTGCGCGCATCCACCCCCGCCGTATCGAGGATCAACCGCGTCAGCAAACGGGTGCCGCTGTCGGGGCGTCCCACCCCGACGCGCAGACCCTTGAGCTGGGACAGGTGCTCGATTTTTTGCCGCCCTTTGTAGAAAATCCACAGCGGCTCGTAATACAGACTGCCGAGGGAAACCATGCCGACACTGGATTGCGCACCGGCCATCCCTCCCGGCACCAGGGCGAGGTCCACGCCGGAATCTTCCTTGCGCAATTCATCCAGGCTTTGCAGCGGCCCCTCGCTCTCGCGGATTTCCAGGGTGATGCCTTCCGCTTGCAGCAGCACGGCATACAGGCTGGCGTAAGCCCGGTAATTACCGTCTTCCTTGCTGATCGAAATAGCCATCTTTTTCGGCGGTGCGGGGTCAATCAGCCAGTAGGCGGCCAGCGCGATCAGCCCCAGCACCAGCAGATAGGGCAAGGATGCCCTGAACGCCTGCATCGGCAACGAGACATGCAGCGCTTCGCGCGCTTCTTCAGTGTTCATTTCGCGAGATTCGTCCGACATGGCAAAGCCTTTCCGAAAATGGGGGCACAGAGTGCGCGCCGGGGTGCATCATAGCGGCAGCCGCTTGCCCAAAACAATCCGCGCCTGTAAGGTTGCGCGCGCCGCACCGACCAAGCCCTGCATCCGCCATTTCGGCCATGCCAACTTTA
>CAYTZF010000161.1:0-1845 GCA_964442265.1 uncultured Sideroxydans sp. | reverse complement strand
CACCTCGCGGCCAAACACCCGGATCGAACCGGCTTCCGGCTGCAGCAGCATGATGATCGCGCGCAGCAAGGTCGATTTGCCGCAGCCGCTGCTGCCGACCAGTGCAAAAATCTCGCCCGGCCGCACCGCCAGGCTGACATTCTCGTGCACCACGGTGCTGCCATAACAGGTGCGCAGGTTGCGCACCTCGATAACGTGGCCCGGGGATTGCGCGGATTGGGTGGAGGCCGTCATATATCAAGCCAGTTAAAGACCACGGAAAACAGCGCGTCCGCCACGATCACCAGAAAGATCGATTGCACCACGCTCAGCGTCGTCTGCCGCCCGACGCTGTCGGCGCTGCCGCCGACGCGAAAGCCCTGAAAACAACCGACCAGCGCGATGATCACGGCGAATACCGGAGCTTTGACCAGACCGGCCAGAAACGAGGACACGCTGACCGCATCGCCGAGACGGTTGATGAACACATCAAACCCCACATCCAGTTTCGAGCGCGCCATGATCATCCCGCCAAGCAGGCCGGCCATATCCGCAAACACCGTCAGCAGCGGCAGGGCGATAACCAGCGCCAGCACCTTGGGCAGCACCAGCAGTTCCTGCGGGGCGATGCCGATGGTGCGCAAGGCGTCGATTTCCTCGGTCACTTTCATGGTGCCGATTTGCGCGGCATAGGCCGAACCGGAGCGGCCCGCGATGATAATCGCGGTTAGCAGCGGCGCCAGCTCGCGCAACATCGCCAGCCCCACCAGATCGGCGATATAGACATTGGCCCCAAAGCGCTGCAACTGGTCCGCCCCCTGGTAGGCGATCACCACGCCGAGCAGGAACGACAGAAGGCCGACAATCGGCAGCGCCTCGAAGCCGGCGCTCTGCAGATTATGAAACAGCACCCGCCAGCGGATGCGCAGCGGCCGGGGAATCAATTGCAGCAGGGAAAACGAGCACTCCCCGACGAACGCCAGCAGCGCGGCCAATTGCTCCCGCGCGCGCCACGTTTCGCGACCGACGTTCTCCAGCATCCCCATCGGCGCCGGTGCTGCAACGGGCGGCGCGGTAGAACGTGCCATAACCAGTTGCAGCAACGCCTCGAACGCCGGGCGCAAGCCGCTGACCCGCGCCCGGCGTCCCTGCCGTTCGATCTCTCCCGCCGTGCGATGCAGCAACCAGGCGCCCGCGGTATCCAGCGAGGAAATGGCCGAGCCGTCGATCTCGATCTCGGCTGTGTCAGGCCAGGCCATCCCCCTCAACAGCGGTTCAAGCGCGGCGATTCCGCGCACCGTCCAGTCGCCGCTGCAACTCACCCGGACCGCCTGCTCCGTGGCATCGGCATCCTCCCGGATCAAAAATTTTGCGCTGTGGTGAGCGGTCATTGACGGTTCGGTTTTCGAGTTGATTGCAACGCATGGCCCTTAACAAGTCGAACGAAATGCCGGACTCAAAGCGGCAGGCTACGGCATCAGGGTAGAGGATGCCAACGCGCCCTGCAACATTCCCAGCCCCCAGGCCACGCCGAAGCCGTTCACGTCATGCGCGACGATGCCCAGCCCGCCCTCGCAGCGGCTGGCGGACAGGTCGATATGCAGCCACGGCGTGTCGTGCTCGACGAAGCGTTTGAGGAAACGCGCGGCGAGGATGTGGTCGGCTTCGCCGTCGAGTGTGCATTGTTTGATGTCGGCGACTTTGGAATCAAGCGCCGGTTCGTAATCCTCGTCCTGCGGGAAGGCGCACAGGCGTTCGCCGGTTTGCTTGCCGATACTCACCGCGCGTTGCGCCAACTCATCGGTCGTGCCGAACACGCCGCTGTAGCGCGCGCCCAGCGCCATCGCCATGCTGCCGGTGAGGGTG
>CAYTZF010000160.1:0-4824 GCA_964442265.1 uncultured Sideroxydans sp. | reverse complement strand
CTTGCCGTTGGCCAGGTTTTGCGGCAGATCATGCGTAATAAATTCGGTCTGCAAATACAGGCGGCCGGTCGCGTTCTTGTTGCCCAGCGCATTTAACGGGACACCTTTATCAATGCTGGCTTCGGATTCGCTGACCAGGTTATCGAGAAAGCGGCTGGCCTGGCGCGCGTTACGCGCCACTTCGGTCATCCCCTTCTTGTTGTTGTCCAGCTCTTCCAGCACGAACATCGGCAGATAGATGTCGTGTTCCTCGAAACGGAACAGGCTGGTCGGATCATGCATCAGCACGTTGGTATCCAGTACGAACAGCTTGGTAGTGTTTTCCGGCGCGGCTTTGCGGGTGTTCATTATTTTCCTTAAAGAGATTGCACGAAATCGAGTACTTGCTGCGCGTGGCCGTCCGCTTTCAGGCCGCGCCACTCTTTGCGCATGAAGCCTTTGTTGTCGAGTACGAAGGTGCTGCGCTCGATACCGCGCACCTGTTTGCCGTACATCATCTTCTGCTTTATCACGCCGAACAGATTGCACACCGTTTCGTCCGTATCGGAGAGCAGGACGAACGGCAACGTGAACTTTGCCTTAAAGTTTTCGTGCGACTTGATGCTGTCGCGCGAGATGCCGACAATCCCGCAGCCCGCTTGCAGGAACTGCGGGTACAGGTCGCGAAACTGCTGTGCCTCGGTGGTGCAGCCTGGCGTGTTGTCCTTGGGATAGAAATAGATCACCAGGGCTTCGCTGTGAATCGGGTACAGGGTGAAATCGGTGCCGCCGGTGGCGGGCAGGGTGAAATCGGCTACAACATGTTTTGTCATTAAATGGCTCCGGAGAATGGTGTGCATTGTTGTCAAAAAGTGCAGCAAAGGCAAGCAAGCCGTGGGTGGCGGCAACTTTAAGGTTAGAACGGGTTGAAAATGGGCGAGAAGTCCCCAACTAGGCCGCAGTCAAACAATTCTGCCAAGGAGCGATCATGCGTTTCGACAAGTTCACCACCAAGCTGCAACAAGCGTTATCCGACGCCCAGAGTCTGGCCGTTGGCAACGACAACCAGTTCATCGAGCCGCAACACCTGCTGCTGGCCCTGCTCAACGATCCCGACAGCGGCGCGGCTGCGTTGCTTGCGCGTGCGGGAGGCAATGCGAACGCGCTCCAGAGCGCACTCAACGATGCCGTGAATCGCCTGCCAAAAGTGGAAGGCCATGGCGGCGAGGTGCAGGTTGGGCGCGATCTGACGAATCTGTTGAATCTGACCGACAAGGAAGCGCAGAAGCGCGGCGACCAGTTCATCGCCAGCGAAATGTTCCTGCTTGCGCTCACCAACGACAAGGGCGAATGCGGCCGCCTCTACAAGCAGCACGGCGTTTCGCGCGCACCGCTGGAAACCGCCATCAATGCCGTGCGCGGCGGCGAGTCGGTCGGCTCGCAGGAAGCCGAAGGCCAGCGCGAATCACTGAAGAAATACTGCATGGACCTCACCGAGCGCGCCCGCCAGGGCAAGCTCGACCCGGTGATCGGGCGCGACGACGAGATCCGCCGCGCGATCCAGGTGCTGCAGCGTCGCACCAAAAATAACCCGGTGCTGATAGGCGAACCCGGTGTCGGCAAAACTGCCATCGTCGAAGGGCTGGCGCAACGCATCATCAACGGCGAAGTTCCGGAGACGCTGAAGGGCAGGCGCGTATTGTCGCTGGACATGGCGGCACTGCTGGCGGGTGCCAAGTATCGCGGCGAATTCGAAGAGCGCCTGAAAGCGGTGCTGAAGGAGCTGTCGCAGGAAGAGGGCAGGAATATCGTGTTCATCGACGAGCTGCACACCATGGTTGGTGCGGGCAAGGCAGAAGGCGCGATGGATGCGGGCAACATGCTCAAGCCCGCCCTGGCGCGCGGCGAGCTGCACTGCATCGGCGCGACCACGCTGGATGAATACCGCAAGTACATTGAGAAGGATGCCGCGCTGGAGCGGCGCTTCCAGAAGGTGCTGGTGGACGAGCCTTCGGTAGAGTCAACCATCGCCATCCTGCGCGGTTTGAAAGAAAAGTATGAAGTGCATCACGGCGTGGTGATTACCGACCCCGCGATTGTTGCGGCGGCGGAACTCTCGCACCGTTACATCACCGACCGTTTCCTGCCGGACAAAGCCATCGATCTGATCGATGAAGCCGCATCGCGCATGAAAATGGAAATCGACTCCAAGCCGGAAGTGATGGACAAACTTGAACGCCGTTTGATCCAGTTGAAGATCGAGCGCGAAGCGGTTAAAAAGGAAAAAGATGAAGCTTCGCGCAAGCGCACGGGTTTGATCGAGGATGAGATTAAAAAACTGGAGCGTGAGTACGCAGACCTTGAGGAAATCTGGAAGGCGGAAAAAGGTGCGGCACAGGGCACGGCCACGGTGAAGGAGGAAATCGAGAGCATGCGTGCCGAGATCGTCAGATTGCAGCGCGAAGGCAAGCTGGAAAAAGTGGCCGAGCTGCAATACGGCAAGCTGCCGCAACTCGAAGCCAAACTGAAAGAGGCCTCGCAGCGTGAAACGGAAGGCGACGGCACGAGGAATAAACTGTTGCGTACCCAGGTCGGCGCGGAAGAGATCGCCGAAGTGGTGAGCCGCGCGACCGGGATTCCAGTAAGCAAGATGATGACCGGCGAGCGCGACAAGCTGCTGCACATGGAAGACAAACTGCACGAACGCGTGGTGGGGCAGAACGAGGCCGTGCGCCTCGTGTCCGATGCCATCCGTCGTTCGCGTTCCGGTCTGTCCGATCCGAACCGTCCTTACGGTTCCTTCCTTTTTCTCGGTCCCACCGGCGTGGGCAAGACCGAACTATGCAAGGCGTTGGCCGGATTTATGTTCGACTCGGAAGACCATCTCATCCGCATCGACATGAGCGAGTACATGGAGAAGCATTCCGTCGCGCGCCTGATTGGTGCGCCCCCGGGCTATGTCGGTTATGAAGAAGGCGGCGGGCTGACCGAGGCCGTGCGCCGCAAACCGTACAGTGTCATCCTGCTCGACGAGGTGGAGAAGGCGCACCCGGATGTGTTCAACGTGCTGCTGCAGGCGCTGGACGACGGCCGCATGACCGACGGCCAGGGCCGCACCGTGGACTTCAAGAACACCGTCATTGTGATGACTTCAAATCTTGGCTCGCAGATGATCCAGCAGATGTCCGGCGACGACTATCAGGTCATCAAACTGGCGGTGATGGCCGAAGTGAAAGGCTATTTCAGGCCCGAGTTTATCAACCGAATCGACGAGGTGGTGGTGTTCCATGCGCTGGACGAGAAAAACATCGCGAGTATTGCGCGTATCCAGTTGCAGTATCTGGAAGAGCGCCTCGCCGCGATGGAGATGAAGCTGGAGATCAGCGAAGCGGCGCTGGCCGAGATTGCCAATGCGGGCTTCGATCCGGTGTATGGCGCGCGTCCGCTAAAACGCGCAATCCAGGCGCAACTGGAAAACCCGCTGGCCAAGGCGATTCTCGAAGGGCGCTTCGCCGCCAAGGACACCATCAAGGTGGACTGCAAGGCGGGGGTGATGCGGTTCGACAAAGGATAAACCCGCTGTGCGGCGTGTGCCTTGCACTCAAGTCGCCCGCCGGGCTTTTCATTGAAAGTACTGCGATGCAATCCCCGGTTACGCTATCGAGATGACCGCGGCTGCTCCAGCAAGTCCGCCCCGTTTTGCAGGTTGGTCGTTAGGCTGTATTGCGGACGATTGTTCGAGGTTTATTTTCTGATTGCGCAATGACGAATCGCCGATTCGGATTGACGCTGAATCTTCCGGCTCCCAAAGAAGCTGGAACACCTCCAGTGCATCCTGCTTGCCGCGGAACGAGGCACGGCTAATGGAAACGGCTTTGTGGCCGAGATCGGCGGGGAGGGCATCGATGATCTCCCGCGTGGTCATCGTCTGCCGCGCCCGTGTGATCGATGCGATGCGGGCGGCAACATTCACGGTATCGCCGAACACGTCGTTGGCCTTGAGGATGACATCGCCGAAATGGAGGCCGATGCGGATCGCGATGGGATGCTCGCCGCCGGGCTTGTTCGCCGCAACCGCACGATGCATGGCGCGGGCCGCCTGGGCTGCCTGTTGGGCGTTCGGGAAAGTACACATAATCTCGTCCCCGATCGTTTTGATCAGGATGCCTTTGTACGTGGCGACCTCCTGTTTCAGGAGATTCAGGGTGCGCGTGACCATGTTCAGCGCAGCCTCGTTGCCCAACCTGTCATACAAGGCGGTGCTTTCGCAAATGTCGGCGAACAGCACAGCCATTTTTCTGGTTTGCTGGGAGGAATAGATCGCCCGGTTCTGGATGGCCATGTTCTGCGTATCGGCGTAATGCAGGATCTTTAAGATACGCGAGAACCGCAGCTTCAAGGCGAGATCGATGGGCGTCAATCCATGCTGGTTCTTTATCCTGAGCTTCGCGCCATGCATCAGCAACAGCAGAACGATATCGATCCCGCCCTTCTCGACAGCGAGGAAGATCGGGATATGCCCGTCCTGGCTGAAATTGACTTCCACATCGGAGATGAGTAATTGGTGCAACGCGGCAAAATCCCCCTTTATGATGGCGGAGAGGACGGAGAATCTTGATTCGAAGGTGTCGCGGAAATGGCTGACTGCCGCTGGCACTTCCATTGTTGATTCAAATTCATTTTCATCCGGTGTCTTGTTTTCCGGCTTCCTCTGGAAATACAGCTTGTATAACAACGACAGGGCCACCAGCGCGCCGGAGGCTATGATCAGGGCTGTCCGGCTGAGGCCGAGTTGGTTGGCCAGTTGATCCGGCAGGTTGGCGCCAATGGCCAGCATGGAGACGG
>CAYTZF010000159.1:0-2536 GCA_964442265.1 uncultured Sideroxydans sp. | reverse complement strand
GTTTGGTGATGTTCGCCAGCGCCTCCTGCAGGATGCGGAACAGCGAGATGGCGATGCGCGGCGCCAGCGGCATGGTTTCATCGTTGTGCCGGAAGTCGCAGGCGATGCCGGCGCGCTGCGAGAATTCCCGCACTTCATTGTCGATGGCGGCGACGATACCGAAGGTGTCGAGTGCGCTGGGGCGCAGGCTGCGCGAGATATTGCTCGCGGCCCGGGTGCATTTGTCGATCAGCGACTCGATATCCTTGACCTTGCTTTCCAGTTTGGGCGAATCTTTCAGGTGACTGCTGAGCCATGCCACGTCCAGTTTGGTGGCGGTGAGCAGGCTGCCGAGTTCATCGTGCACTTCGCGCGCGATGGCGGTGCGCTCCTGTTCGCGCACGTCCTCGATGTGGGCGGACAACTCGTGCAGTCGCTGTTTCGAGCCGGCCAGCTCGGTCGCGTTCAATTTGCTCTGGGTGACGTTGAGCATGATGCCTTCCCACAGCACATGACCGTCCACCCGGCGCGGGCTGCAGCGCAGGTTGATCCACTTGATCTCATTATCGGGAGGGGTATGCAGGCGTCCCTCCCAATTCCAGAAGGTGAGATGCTCGGCGGAGTGCAGCATGCTGGCGCGGTAGCCGACGGCATCGTCCGGGTGCAGCATGCGCTCGAACAGACCGGGTTCCGCCGTCAACTCTTGCGCCTCGATCACCAGCAGCGGCTGACACCCTTCGCTGACGTAGGGGAAGCTGACGCTGCCATTCGCATCCAGCCGGATCTGGTAGGCCATGCCCGGCAAGTCGGCGATGAAAGCGTGCATCCGCGCCTGGCTTTCCTGCAAAGCGGTTTGTGCGGCGCGATAGTTGCGGCGGATGCGTGCCTGAAGCAGATTATGCTCGATGGAGGGTGCCAGACGGTTGAGACTGCCCTTGAGGATGTAGTCATCCACGCCGGCCTGCAGGGTGCGGATGACGGTCTCGTCCTTTAGTTCGCGCGCCAGCAGCAGGAATGGAATATCCAGATCGAGACGGCGCAACAGGCTTAACGCCGGCAAACCGCCGAAAGAATCCCTGTCATCGCTGCACAGGATCACATCGAACGTGGCGCTGGTCAGCGCGCGCCGCATGCCCGCTTCATCCCAGACGCGAGTGGGTCGTAGCGCGTAACCGGCGGGTGCGAGTTTGGCGAGGATGTTTTCCGCATCCTGATCGCTGCATTCGACCAGCAATACGCGCAAATCTTCGTTTGACATGGCCTGACTCTGGGTTGGGAGTGCCGATTATAGGCGGCATCCACGACAAATCACCAGAGTACGGTAGAATGCCGCACGTTATTGAATCGCTGTCCATTCATGCCTTCCATTCGTACTTTTGCCACGCCAGAGCGCCTGATTCGCCCCGAGATCCAGGCGCTGAATGCCTATCACGTCCCGCCCGCCAGCGGCCTGATCAAGCTGGACGCGATGGAAAATCCTTATGGCTTGCCGCCGGCGCTGCGCGACGAAATCGCGCGCGCCGTGGCGGATGCCGCGATCAACCGCTATCCCGACGCGGGCGCACAACAACTGAAAGCCGGCATCCGTCGGGTGGTGGACCTGCCTCCCGGCATGGATATCCTGCTCGGCAACGGTTCGGACGAGATCATCCAGATGTTGGCGCTGGCCGTGGCCAAGCCCGGCGCGGTGCTGTTGAGCGTCGAGCCGTCGTTTGTGATGTACCGCATGATCGCCCTCTTTGCCGGGATGGAATATGTCGGCGTGCCGCTGCGGGAGGATTTCTCGCTCGATCTCGAGGCGATGCTGGCAGCCATCAAGCGTGAGCAACCGGCGCTGGTGTTTCTTGCGTATCCGAATAATCCGACCGGTAATCTGTTCGATGCGGCGGCCGTCCGGCAAATCGTCGAAGCCAGCCAGGGCTTGGTGGTGGTGGACGAGGCGTATTACGCTTTTGCCCGCGACAGCTTCCTGCCGCAACTGGCGCATCACGAGAATCTGCTGGTGATGCGCACTTTTTCCAAGCTGGGCATGGCGGGTTTGCGGGTGGGTTTTTTGGCCGGCTCCGCCGCGTGGTTGAGCCAGTTGGAAAAATTGCGCTTGCCGTATAATGTGGGCGTGTTGCCGCAAGTCGTGGCCTCCAAGCTGTTGCAGCATCACGACGTGTTGCTGGCACAGGCAGAAAGCATTAAACAGGAACGCGGCAGGTTGTTGAACGCCTTGCAGGCGACGCCCGGCGTGCAGGCCTATCCCAGCGAGGCTAATTTCATTTTGTTTCGAGTGGCTCAGGCGACTCGCGTATTTGAAGGATTGAAACAGCTCGGTGTGCTGATCAAGAATCTGGACGGCGGGCATCCGGCATTGCTGGATTGTTTGCGGGTCACGGTCGGCACACCCGAGGAGAACGAGCGGTTTGTCACTGCGTTAAAAGAGAGCTTACAAGCAATGTGAGCGAGTTTCGGTGGAGACTAACCTTCAGGTTATGTCGGAACCAGAACGCGAAATTCATCGCGGCATTGCGGGATAGTTTGGTGTAAATGGAAAGAAATCATGCGTAGC
>CAYTZF010000158.1:0-7393 GCA_964442265.1 uncultured Sideroxydans sp. | reverse complement strand
CCAGAGCCTCGGTTTTGTCGAAGGCAACGCGGTGGTCGGCGGGCGCGTGATGAGCACGTTCAGCGCGGAAGCCACGCATTGGTTCGGCAACTGGGGAGTGGCGGCTTTCACCGATGCGGGCGGTGCGGCGGATACCTTGTCCGCGCTGAAACTGTTCACCGCCTACGGCTTTGGCCCGCGCTGGAAAAGCCCGGTCGGGCCGCTGGCGCTGGATTGGGCGCGCGGCGAGGGCGAGCCCGGCCCGCGCCTGCATTTCGCCATCGCGGTGGCCTTCTGATGGCGTTCGCCCGGCCCCGCCTGCGTGCCGACCTGCTGGCCGTGCTGGCGATATTCGCATTGCTTGCCGGCGCGGGTGGTTGGCTGCTGGGCAGCAACGGCGGCTTGCGCTGGATCACTTCGGTGGCGCAGGCACAAAGCGGGGGGATGCTGGAAATCAGCGGGGCCGAGGGCGCGCTGTTCGACGCCTTCGGCCTGCAACGCCTAGTGGTGCGCGGCAAGGGCTGGCGGATCGAACTGGATGCATTGCGCGCGGAATGGCATCCGCTATCTCTGTTGCGCGGTGAATTGAAGGTGACGGCGTTGTCGGCACGCCAGTTGGATCTGTTGACCGTGCCTGGCGATCCCCATGCAAGCACTCCCGCGGCGATGCCCGCCACCTTGCGCCTGCCGCTCGCGCTGACGCTGGACGAGGTGCGGCTTGGCACGCTGCGCTGGTTCAAGCGAGAGGATGAGCCTCCCGTGCAGGTCGCTCGCGACCTGCACGGTGCCTACCGCGGGGATCAAAAAGGCCATCATCTGCGCGACCTGCGGGTCCGGTTCGATCAGGGGACGCTGCAGGGCGAGGCACGCATCGGCGCGGACGCGCCGTATCCGGTGCAGGCCACCGTGGCCGCGCGCGGCGATTTGCCCTTGCCCGACCGGCCGGTCGAAATGAACGCGCGCGCCGAAGTGAGCGGCGATTTGGCGCGGCTGGAAGTGTATGCCGCCGCGGCGGCCGCCGGGACGCAAATCAACGCCAGCACCCATTTGAATTTAACCGCGCCGATGCCGCTGGGCGACACGCACATCGCGTTTGGCAATCTTGATTTGCGCGGCTGGCTGGCTGCCGCCCCCGCCACCGAATTGAGCGGCAGCCTCGATCTGTCCGGCACCGAAGACGGCGCGGTGCAGGGCAGTTTTCAATTTGCCAATGCGCGCCCGACGCCGCTTGATGCGGACGGCGTGCCGCTCACCCGGGCGCGTGCGCAGTTGCGCGTGAGCGACGCGGGGAAATGGCAGTTGCGCGCGCTGGAGCTGGGATTGTTGCGCGGCGGCCTGCTGCGCGGCGAAGCAAACGGGCAGGGGCGGCAGGCGGATGCGCGCGTGCAAGTGCATAATTTTGATCCGTCGATTTTGGATCGTCGCGCCCCGACCTTGAGTTTGCAGGGCGAGATGGCGCTGGACGCCGCAGCGAAACAGCAAAAAATCCGCTTCGCCCTGCACGACACGCAATGGAATCTTGCCGCCGAACTGCTGAAACGGGGGATGCAGCTGGATGTCGCGCAATTGCGCGTGCAGCACGGCAACACCGTGCTGGGCGGCAGCGGGCAGATACAACTTGACGCGCAGCGTCCCTTTCATCTGGATACGCGCCTGCAACATCTCAACCTGGCCGAATTCATCGCCGTACCGCCGACCGAACTGAATGCGGGGCTGGTGATCGACGGCACCCTGTTGCCGCAACCGGCCGGACTGCTCGATTTCGTGTTCTTCGACAGCCGCTTTGGCGGTTACCCCTTTGACGGCGATGCCCGTCTGCGCGTGTTGCCGGGGCCGCGCGCGCAGGGCGACCTGAATGCGCGGCTGGGAGCCAACACGCTGGCCTTGAATCTGCACTACGGCATGACAGCGGAAGACTCGCTCGACTTCGTGCTGGAGGCGCCGCGCCTGGAGCAGTTGGGCAACGGCATGGGCGGCAGCGTGTCCGGACAGATGACGCTGCGCGGCAGCGCGGAGGCGCCGCTGGCCGGTTTCGTGCTTAACGCCAGCCGTCTCCAATTGCCCAATGGCTTCAGCATGGAAGCGCTGGCGGCAGGCGGCACGCTGGAGGGACAGCAAATCAAGCTGCATTTGAATGCCGAGTCGGTGCGTGACGGCGGCACATTTTCCCTGCCGCAAATTCAACTTGATCTCGATGGCACACCCGCCCGCCATACGCTGCATGCCGAAGCCAGTCTGGCTCGCTCGGCGCAGGCGCTGGGCGATTTCAACCTCGCCGCCAGCGGCGGCTGGGCACGCACCGATACCTCCTGGCGCTGGCAGGGCGTGCTCGATGCGCTCGCCGCGCGCGGCGTGTTGCCGCTGCAATTGCAGGCGCCCGCGGCGCTGGTGGTCGCGCCCGAAGAAGTCAATCTGGGTACCGCCCGTTTTGCCCTGGCGGGCGGTCGGGTAGCTCTGCACGAAACGCGCTGGACCCCGCAGGACTGGCACAGCGCGGGCAGTATGGGCAACATCGGCGTGCGCATCGCCGAAGCGGGGGTTACCCCGGAAATGATGCACGCGCTGGACACCCTGAGGTTTGGCGGGGATTGGGACATCAGCGGCGGCACGGATTGGCGCGGCACTTTGGGCTTGCGGCGCGAGAGCGGCGACTGGGTGGTGAATGCGGCCAACGGGCAGCACCTGGGCTTGCGCGATGTGCGCCTGGATGTGCAGGCGGCGGCACAGCAACTCGATGTAAAACTGCAGGCCAGCGGCGACCCGCTTGGCGACATCGCGTTGCAACTGGCCCTGCCCTACAGCAACCGCGACGGCTTGCCCTGGGTTGCGCCGGACGCGCCATTGCGCGGACAGATCAAACTGAATGCTCCCGATCTGGCCTGGCTGGGACCGCTGTTCGACGGCAATCTGCACAGCGGCGGCAGTCTGCACCTTGAAGCCGGGTTGCTCGGCACGCGCGACGCACCGCGCCTGCAGGGGAATGCACGTGGCAACAACTTGCGCGTGGCCTTGCTCGATCAGGGCGTCACCCTGGATCAGGGCGAGCTGGCGGTGCGCTTCGAGCCGCAGGCGGTGGTGATTGATCGTTTCGATTTTGTCGCGCCGTATTTGCGCAAACCCAAAGACCCGCTATTGAGCGGATATCGCCTGCCGCGCCAGGCCGGGCATTTGAGCGCGACCGGCCATCTATCGCTGCTCGACGATGCGGCGCAACTGTCGGTGCAGGCGGAAGGCCTGCCGCTGGCGCAGCGTGCCGACCGCTGGCTGCTGGTGTCGGGTCGGGCGCAGGCAACCAATGCGGGCAGGACGATTTTTGTCAGCGGCGAAATAGCTGCCGATGCGGGGCTGATAACCCACTTGCCGACCAACCGGCCGCGCTTGGCTGACGATGTGCGGCTGGTCGGCCAGGCGCCGCCGGAAGCATCGGCGTTTTCCCGCGTGCTTGGGTTCAATCTTGAGTTGGGTGAGCATTTTTACCTGCGCGCGATGGGGTTGGAATCGCGCTTGAGCGGCGGGCTTGCAATCAGCGGCGCGGCGGACGAACCGTTGCAGGCAAGCGGCACGATTGCCACCGAAAATGGCATCATCGAAGTCTATGGCCAGCGTCTGGAAGTTGAGCGCGGCATGATCAACTTCCAGGGGCCGCTGGATGATCCCGGCCTGAACATTCTCGCCCTGCGCAAAGGCTTGGCCGTGGAAGCCGGGGTCGAAGTCAGCGGCACCGCGCGTCATCCGGTGACCCGGCTGGTCTCCACTCCAGATGTGCCGGACGCGGAAAAACTCTCCTGGATTGCCCTTGGACGCTTGCCCGAAAGCGGTGGTGTGGATGCTTCATTATTGCTGGCGGCGGCAGGCGGTGCGATTGGCGGCTCCTCCGGCAGCTCGATAGGGCGCACCATCGGTGTGGACGAACTTTCGCTGCACCAGATCGAGACTGCCGACGCGCAACAAAGCCAGGCGGTCACCGTCGGCAAGCGCCTTTCCTCGCGCGCCTATCTCAGCTACGAACAGGATTTGGCCAACAGCGGCGGCTTCGCCAAATTCAGCTACACCCTGACCCCGCGCCTCACCGTGGTCACCCGTACCGGCACCGGCATCAATGCCGGGGTCTCGGACGCAATCGACCTGTTCTACTCCTTCCGTTTTTACTGAGAACTGTTCGCGGTCTTGCCCGATCCGGATTTATTTGTTCTAATGCCGAATCAATTAAATAATCGCTTAACAATTTAAATATATCATGATGAAACCGCAGCAGGTGGTCACGGCACTGGCAGCGCTGGCGCAGCCGACACGGCTGGCGATTCATCGCCTGTTGGTGAAGGCCGGCCCGCAGGGCATGGCGGCCGGGCAGATTGCCGCCAGACTCAAAATGTCGCCCGCCGCGATGTCGTTCCATTTCAAGACATTGAGCCATGCCGGGTTGCTTGAAAGCCGGCAGGAAGGGCGCTTTGTCTATTACGCGGTGAACTTTACGGTGATGAATGCCATGACTGATTATTTGACCGAAAATTGCTGTGGCGGCGCGGATTGCGGCACTGGCGCAAAAAAATGTTGATACAAAAGGAGAAGCGGGTGAGCGATAAAATTTATAACGTTTTGATTTTGTGCACCGGCAATTCGGCGCGCAGCGTGCTTGGCGAAGTGCTGTTCAATGCCTTGGGCAAGGGAAAATTCAAAGCGTACAGCGCGGGCAGCAAGCCGGCAGGCCAGATCAATCCCGGCGCACTGGCATGGCTGCGCGCCAATGATTACAGCGTGGAGGGATTGCGCAGCAAGAGCTGGGACGAGTTCGCCGCACCCGGTGCACCCGCCTTTGATTTCGTGTTCACCGTGTGCGACAACGCGGCAGGGGAAGTCTGCCCTGTCTGGTATGGCGCGCCGATTACCGCGCACTGGGGCATTCCCGACCCGGCACATGTCGAGGGAGACGAGGCGCGCCGCGTCGCCTTCGAGAAAGCGGCGGCGCAACTGACGCGGCGCATCGGGCTGTTTTTGAGTCTGCCCATCGACAAGCTTGATGCGGCAGTGCTGAAGGCAAAACTGGCCGAAATCGGACGGATTCAGGATTAAGGAGACCATGATGAAAAAACTGCAAGTATTCGACCCCGCCCTGTGCTGCAGCACCGGCGTATGCGGCACCGAAGTGGATCAGGCGCTGGTGGATTTCAGCGCCGATGCGGACTGGCTGAAACAGGCGGGCGCGCGGGTCGAGCGCTTTAATCTGGCGCAGCAGCCGCCGGCTTTCGCGCAAAACGAAACAGTGAAAAATTTCCTCCACGAGCAGGGTGAAAAAGCCCTGCCGCTGATCCTGCTTGACGGCGCAATCATGTTGTCGGGGCGCTATCCGATGCGGCAGGAGTTGGCGCAATGGCTGGGCATCGCGCTGACGGCAACCGCACCCGCTGCTGCCAAGAGTGCGTGTTGCGGCGATGCGAAGTCGGGCGGCAAGTGTTGCTGATGTTTTCATCACCGGGGAATCTCTCATGAATTTTCTCGACCGCGCACCGCGCTTTCTGTTCTTCACCGGCAAGGGCGGTGTGGGCAAGACCTCGATTGCCTGTGCCACGTCCGTGCAACTGGCCGAAGCGGGCGAGCGCGTGCTGCTGGTCAGTACCGATCCGGCCTCCAATGTTGGCCAGGTCTTCGGTACCGCCATCGGCAATCAGATCACCGCGATTTCCGCCGTGCCCAATCTGGCCGCGCTGGAAATCGACCCGCAGGCGGCGGCCCAGGCCTATCGCGACCATATCGTCGGGCCGGTGCGCGGCGTGTTGCCCGATTCCGTAGTGAAGAGCATCGAAGAGCAACTGTCCGGCGCGTGTACCACCGAAATCGCCGCCTTCGATGAATTCACCGCGTTGCTGACCGATACGGCGCTGACCCGAGACTATGACCACATCGTGTTCGACACCGCGCCGACCGGACACACCATCCGCCTGTTGCAACTGCCCGGTGCGTGGAGCGGCTTTCTGGAAGCGGGCAAGGGCGATGCGTCGTGTCTGGGGCCACTGGCCGGTCTGGAAAAACAGCGTGCGCAATACAAGGCCGCCGTCGAGGCGTTGGCCGATGGTCAGCGCACCCGCCTGATCCTGGTTGCGCGCGCACAGCAGGCCACCCTGAACGAAGTGGCGCGCACGCATGAAGAACTGGCGGCCATCGGCTTGAAGCAACAGCATCTGGTCATCAACGGCGTGCTGCCGCCAATCGAAGCGACGGATGACCCGCTGGCCGCGGCGATTCACCGGCGCGAACGGGCCGCGCTCGCCGCACTTCCCGAGAACCTGCAGGCGCTGCCGCGCGACCTGGTCATGCTCAAGCCGTTCAATCTGGTCGGGCTGGAAGCGTTGCGCCATTTATTGATCGAGATGCCGCCGCTGACTGCTGACCACGCGTTGCCCGCGCCGGAACTCGATGCGCCTTGTCTCGCCGATCTGGTGGACGACATCGCCCCGGCGGGACATGGCCTGGTCATGCTGATGGGCAAGGGCGGCGTCGGCAAAACCACGCTCGCCGCCGCCATCGCGGTGGAACTGGCGCGGCGCGGCCTGCCGGTGCACCTCACCACCTCCGATCCGGCCGCGCACCTGAGCGAAACCCTGAGCGGCACACTCGATCATCTGGATGTGAGCCGCATCGATCCGCAGGCGGAAACCGAGCACTATCGGCGCCATGTGCTGGAAACCAAGGGCGCGAAACTTGATGCGCAGGGACGCGCCCTGCTGGAAGAAGATTTGCGCTCGCCCTGCACCGAGGAAATCGCCGTGTTCCAGGCGTTCTCGCGCGTCATCCGCGAGGCCGGCAAGAAATTCGTGGTGATGGACACCGCCCCCACCGGCCACACCCTGCTGCTGCTCGACGCCACCGGCGCCTATCACCGCGAAGTCGCGCGCCAGATGGGCGACAAGGGCATGCACTACACCACGCCGATGATGCAGTTGCAGGACAGCCAACAGACCAAGGTGCTGATCGCCACCCTGGCGGAAACCACCCCGGTGCTGGAAGCGGCCGGTTTACAGGAGGATCTGCGCCGCGCCGGGATCGAGCCGTGGGCGTGGATCATCAACCAGAGCGTTGCTGCCGCGAATACCGCTTCGCCCCTGTTGCGCCAGCGCGCGCAACGCGAGCTGGACGAGATCCACACCGTGGCCGGCCGCCACGCGCCGCGTTATGCCGTGGTGCCGCTGCTCAAGGACGAACCGGTGGGCGTGGCGCGTCTGCAGGCTATGGCGTATCACCAGGAATAATTGGCAACAAGGAAAAAATCATGAGTATCTTCGAACGCTATCTGACTGTCTGGGTTTTCCTGTGCATCATCGCCGGCATCGCGCTGGGGCAGTTCTTTCCCGCGCCGTTTCACTGGCTGGGCGGGATGGAGGTCGCCAGCGTCAACCTGCCGGTCGGTGTGCTGATCTGG
>CAYTZF010000157.1:0-2932 GCA_964442265.1 uncultured Sideroxydans sp. | reverse complement strand
TCCGTCCTGAGCTTGCCGAAGGGCCGGTATGACGGCAATTTATCCTGCGAGCTTCTGCTTCAGAATGTCGTTCAGCTGCGCCGGGTTCGCTTTGCCTTTGCTCGCCTTCATCGCGAGACCGACGAAGAATCCGAACAGTTTGTCCTTGCCGCTGCGATATTCCGCGACCTTGTCGGCGTTGGCGGCGATGATCTCGCCCACCAGCGCTTCGATCGCTCCGGAATCCGAAACCTGCTTCAAGCCCTTGGCTTCGATGAGGGCCTTGATGCCATTCGTGACCTCTTCAAGCGAATCCCCAATGATTATTTCTGCCACCGCTGGCGTCCAAAGGTGTTCGAATATCTGCTTGGCAGCGTTATTTGAAATCGTTCCATTAGTGATTTGGCTAATCAAAACGGCTAATTGTAGGGGCTTGATCGGTGCATCGGTGATGTTCTTATTTTCACGGTTGAGCCGTGCGGAAATCTCTCCTTGCATCCAATTGGCGAGCTGCTTGGCATTCGCCGGACTGACGCTCAGTGCCGCCTCGAAGTAATCCGCCATCTCGCGCGAGGCGGTGAGGATGCTCGCATCGTAAGCGGATAGCCCAAGCGCGCCGACATAACGCGATTGCTTGCTGTGCGGCAGTTCCGGCAGCGTGGCGCGTACCTGCTCGATCCACTCGGGCGAAATCTCCAGCGGCAACAGATCGGGGTCGGGAAAATAGCGATAGTCGTGCGCGTCTTCCTTGCTGCGCATCATGCGCGTCTCACCGCTGTCCGGGTCGAACAGGATCGTCGCCTGCTGCACGGTGCCGCCGTTCTCGATCGTGTCGATCTGCCACTGCACTTCGTAGTCGATGGCTTGCTGCATGAATTTGAACGAGTTCAGATTCTTGATCTCGCGGCGCGTGCCCAGCGGCTGGCCGGGCTTGCGCACCGACACGTTCACGTCGCAGCGGAACGAGCCTTCCTGCATGTTGCCGTCGCTGATGCCGATCCAGCGCACCAACGAGTGCAGGGCTTTGGCGTAGGCCACCGCTTCGGCTGCCGAACTCATATCCGGTTCGGACACGATCTCCAGCAATGGCGTGCCGGCGCGGTTCAGATCGATGCCGGTCATGCCGTGGGAATCGCCGTGCAGTGACTTACCCGCATCCTCTTCCAGATGGGCGCGGGTGATGCGCACGGTTTTTTCATACGGCTTCGCGTTCCCTGACAGCGGCGCGACTTGAATAGTCAGCGCGCCTTGCCCCACTACCGGCAAGTCCATCTGGCTGATCTGATAACCCTTGGGCAGGTCGGGATAGAAATAATTCTTGCGCGCGAACACCGAACGCGGCGCGATCTGTGCGCCGGTGGCGAGACCGAACTTGATCGCGCGCTCGACGGCGCCTTTGTTCAGCACCGGCAACACGCCGGGCAGCGCCAGGCTCACCGCATCCGCCTGCGTGTTCGGCTCCGCACCGAACGCGGTCGAAGCGCCGGAGAAGATTTTTGTATTGGTCGAGAGCTGGGTATGCACTTCCAGCCCGATGACGATTTCCCATTTCATAAATTCAAACCCTTTTTGCCACAGAGAACACAGAGGCCACAGAGAAAAACTTGATACATCGACTTTGAGGCTTCAGTGACAATTTGCACTCAAATTACCTTAAGTCATTACCGCTGAAGCGAAAAATATCACCACATGCTCTGTGTACTCTGTGATCACTGTGGCTAATGATTTTCAAACTCCATTTGGTTGCCGATTGTGCCAGTCGGTCGCCAGTTGATATTGGTGCGCCACGTTCAGCATGCGCGCCTCGTCGAAATAGTTGCCGATGAGCTGCAAGCCGACCGGCATGTTGTTTTCCCCGAAGCCGCAGGGGATGGACATGCCGGGCAGGCCGGCCAGGTTCACGGCGATGGTGTAGATGTCGGACAGGTACATCTGCACCGGGTCGTCGCCTTTCTCGCCCAGTTTGAACGCGGTGGTGGGCGAGGTTGGCCCCATGATGACGTCGCACTGTTTGAACGCCTCGGCAAAGTCCTGCGCGATCAGGCGGCGGATGCGCTGTGCCTTGATGTAGTAGGCGTCGTAGTAACCGTGACTGAGCACATAGGTGCCGATCATGATGCGGCGCTTCACTTCCGCGCCGAAGCCTTGGGCGCGGGTCTTTTCGTACATGTCGGCGAGGTCGCCGTAGTCGGGCGCGCGGTAGCCGTAGCGCACGCCGTCGAAGCGCGACAGGTTGCTCGATGCTTCCGCCGGCGCCAGCACGTAGTACACCGGCACCGAGAGTCTGGAATTCGGAAGAGAGATATCGACGATGGTCGCGCCGAGTTTCTTGTACTCGGCGATGGCGGCTTCCACCGCTTTGGCCACATCGCTGCCCATGCCTGCCGCGAAGAACTCTTGCGGCAGGCCGATGCGCAGACCGTTCAAGGGTTTGTTCAGGTCGCGCGCGTAGTCTTCCGTGTCGCGTTGCAGGCTGGTGGAGTCGCGTTCGTCGAAGCCGGCCATCACGTTCAGCATCAGCGCCAGGTCTTCGGCACTGCGTCCCATCGGTCCGGCCTGGTCGAGACTGGAGGCGAAGGCGATCATGCCGTAGCGCGAGCACACGCCGTAGGTCGGTTTCAAACCGGAGATGCCGCACAGCGCGGCGGGCTGGCGGATGGAGCCGCCGGTGTCGGTGCCGGTGGCCGCCGCGCACAGGCGCGCCGCGACCGCCGCTGCCGTGCCGCCGGAGCTGCCGCCGGGCACGCGCGCGGTGTCCCACGGATTCTTCACCGGGCCGTAATAGGAAGTCTCGTTGGACGAACCCATCGCGAACTCGTCCATATTGGTCTTGCCGAGGGTGACCGCGCCGGCGTTGTTGAATTGCGTGATGACGTGGGCATCGTAGGGTGAGACGAAGTTATGCAGCATCTTCGAGCCGCAGGTGGTGAGCCAGCCTTTGGCGCAAAAAATA
>CAYTZF010000156.1:0-2207 GCA_964442265.1 uncultured Sideroxydans sp. | reverse complement strand
ACCCTCCGGCGAACCGAGACGTTCGTAGGTCGCTGCGGCATCGTTGCACAACTGGATGGCGCGCGGATCGGCCAGGCCGATGTCTTCCCACGCCATGCGCACGATGCGCCGCGAGAGGTAACGCGGGTCGGCGCCGCCGTCGAGCATGCGTACCAGCCAGTACAGCGCGGCATCGGGGTTGGAGCCGCGCACCGATTTGTGCAGCGCGGAAATCTGGTCATAGAACGCTTCGCCGCCCTTGTCGAAACGGCGCAGTTTTTGGGACAAGGTGTTATCGAGAAAAGCGGCGTCGATGTTGCTCACCCCCGCCGCCGCAGCGGCGGTCTGCAACTGTTCCAGCACATTGAGCAGTCGGCGCGCATCGCCGTCGGCGTAGCCGATCACGCGCTCCTTAGCCTCACCTGAGAATTCCAAAGCGCGCTCCTGTAGGTCGGGTTTCAACCCGACAGGTTCGCTTTGCCCCATCTCCTGTTGTCGGGTTGAAACCCGACCTACAAAAGAGGCAAGCGCACGGTCGAACAAAACCTCCATCTCGGCTTCGGACAGCGATTGCAGCACATATACCTGCGCCCGCGACAGCAAGGCGTTGTTCAATTCGAACGAGGGATTCTCGGTGGTCGCACCGATAAAGGTGACCAGCCCCTGTTCGACATAGGGCAGGAAGGCATCCTGCTGCGACTTGTTGAAACGGTGGACTTCGTCCACGAACAAAATCGTGTGGCGGCCGTTCCGCTGCAAAGTCTGCTCGGCCTGCGCGATGGCGTCGCGGATGTCTTTCACCCCGGACAGCACCGCCGACAGCGGCAGAAACTCGGCATCGAAGGCGGAGGCCATCAGCCGTGCCAGCGTGGTCTTGCCCACACCCGGCGGGCCCCACAGGATCATCGAATGCAGCTTGCCGGACTGGAACGCCAGACGCAGCGGCTTGCCCTCCCCCAGCAGATGCGACTGGCCGATGACCTCGTCGATATGCTTGGGACGCAACCGCTCGGCAAGCGGTGCGGCAGGAGCGTTGGGTGCGAACAGGTCGGACATTACTCGCCCAGCACGTCCGCGCCCTTGGGCGGAATGAACTTGAACAGCGACGGCGCGAACGAGGGATTGCGCTGCAGGCGGGTGAAGCGCAGCACGGTAGTGTTGCCGAAGGCGTCATCCAGCTCCATCGCCACCAGTTCGGACCGGCCGTTGAATCCCATACGAATGGCGACAAAGTTTGTCTCGCTTCTTTTGGGTTTGGCGCTCAACCAGGACAGCCCATCCTTGGCGCCGGACTCTGTCAGGACAAAGTTGCGCTCGATCTCGTTGTTGCCGGACAGCAGGGCGGCCGGGCTGCTGCCCAGCGCGGCATCCAGTTTGCGCACGGTGACCTGTTCCAGGTCGGCGTCGTACAGCCAGAACTTCTCGCCGTCGCCGACGATAAGCTGCTCATAGGGTTTGCGGTATTCCCAGCGGAACTTTCCGGGACGCACGAACTGCAGGGTGCCGGAGGCGGATTGGATGCGCTTGCCGTTCCGGTCCCGCACTTCCTGGGTGAATTCGGCCTGCGCGGAACGGGTGCCGGAGATGAATGCATTGAACTTATCGACGGCACCGGCATGTGACGTCAGGGGAAGGACAAGCAGCGAGAGAAGGATGAATTTCAGTTTCATGGATTCTGAAAAGGATTCAGGAATTGGGATTTCGGATTTAGCAGGATCGGCGGCATACCCAGATCCTAATTCCCAAATCCTGCTTTTTCATTCTTGTCTCGCCGGTGCCAGCACTTCGCGGTTGCCGTTGCCCTGCATCGGCGACACCAGCCCGGCTTTTTCCATCCCCTCGATCAGGCGCGCGGCGCGGTTGTAGCCGATGCGCAGGTGGCGCTGCACCAGCGAGATGGAGGGGCGGCGCGTCTTCAGCACGATCTCGACCGCCTGGTCGTACAGCGGGTCCGCTTCGGCATTGGCGCCGCCGTCGAGTTCGCCGGCTTCGGCTTCGCTCTCGTCCAGCGAGGTCAGCACGCCCTCGATGTAGTTCGGTTCGCCCTGCGCCTTGAGATATTCGGTGACGCGGTGCACTTCCTGGTCGGAGACGAAGGCGCCGTGCACGCGCTGGGGATAGCCGCTGCCCGGCGGCAGGTAGAGCATGTCGCCCTGCCCGAGCAGGGTCTCCGCGCCCATCTGGTCCAGTATCGTGCGCGAGTCGATCTTGCTCGACACCTGGAACGC
>CAYTZF010000155.1:0-2186 GCA_964442265.1 uncultured Sideroxydans sp. | reverse complement strand
AGCCTGGCGCGTTTGATCCGGCAACCGGCGAGATAATGCGGGAAGGCCTGGTCGTACTCCTTGGTGTCGTCGTAGCACTTGCCCAGTGCGAAATGTAGCGACAGGCGGCGGTTGTCGGAGAATTCCGCCATCTTTTTTTCTTCCGCCCGCAGCGCGGCGAAGTGTTCATCGTCCGCGCCCACCTTGTCGTTCTGCACCAGGTGGATGCGCGCCGCGATGTCGTCCGGCTTGCCGGCCAATGCGCGCAGGAACAGTTCGCGCGCGCGCGCGAGCTGGCCGTTCTCGGTGCACAGATGGCCCAGACCGAGCAGGGCATCGCCGCTGTCCGGCTTGAGCTGCAAGGCACGCTCATATTCCGCTTCGGCCAGCGCCGGTTGCGCCATCTCCGTATGGATGCCGGCAAGCAGCGCCTGCGCTTTCGGATTGGCTGCATCGAATTCGATGGCCTGCCGCGCGGCGCGTTCCGCCTCCTCCAGGTTCTCCAGCGCCTGCAAGGTTCTGGCCAGTCCCATTTGCGCTTCGATATAGACCGGGCGCAGGGACAAGGCGCGCTGATAGTGGGCCAGCGCCTGTTCGTTTTCTTCCTGCGCCAGATGCACCCCGCCCATGTTGCAGATGGATTCCGGATAATTCGGCGCGAGCGTGAGCGCTTCATTCAGCGCTTCGATCGCTTCCGGGATGCGGTCTTCCTCCAGCAACAGCGCGCCGAGGTTGTTGAGCGGTTCCAGATAATGGGGGTTGGCGGCCGCCGCGCGGCGGTAATAGTCCAATGCCTTGTCGTGGTCGCCGCGTTCGCGCCAGACGCTGCCCAGATTATTGAGCGAGGGCGCGAAGTTTGGCTCGATGTCCAGCGCGCGCTGTTGGCAGACCTCCGTCTGGTCATAGTCCTTGCAGTCGAAATACGCGATGCCGAGGTTGCTGTGCGCCATTGCCATGTTAGGGTCGAGCGACGTGGCGCGCTCACCTGCCGCGATGGCCTGCTCCCGTTGCTTCAGTTGTCGTAGGACTTCACACAGGTTGGCGTGGAACAGCGCCAGACTTCTTGCATCCTGGGTGGGTCGGGATTCATCCCAACGCGGTGCCGTGGAGGGGAATGCTTGGGTTTGTAGGTCGGGTTTCAACCCGACGCTGTCTGTCGGACTAAAGTTCGACCCACCGAGCAAAGCGATCGCGCGCTGCATCAACTCGGCGGCGGCAGACTGATTGCCCGCCTGATGCGCGATCACGCCGAGCAAATGCAGGGCGAACGGGTGTTGCGGCTGCTGTTGCAAAATCTGGCGCAACAGAGTCTCGGCCTGCTGCAGGCGACCCTGCCCCTGCAACTGCGTGGCGAGGGCCATCGCCTGCGGAAGGGTGAGTGCTTGCGGTGCGGTTTGCGGATTCATCTGAGCGGGCCGGTGCAGGGTTCGGCGGCATCCTGCCACGGATGAAGATTTTCTGCCACGCGCCTGTGGGTCGGAGCGCAGCCATTACACATTGCGGGAAGGGTTGTTGGCGGCAAATCAAGACCGTGTCAGGTTATAAACCCGACCCACAAGGGGAGGCCTATATACTTTTAGCACTAGCACTTTAGTGTCGATGTGTGTAGGATTTTATCGTACTCAGAGTAAGGTTTTAGCACGGTCACGGACCGTGTGAGACAAGAGGGAGGCAACATGCATTCGCTCAACAAAATCTATCGCACCATCTGGTCCGAGGCGTTGAATGCCTGGGTTGCGGTATCGGAGCTGGTCAAATCCAAAGGCAAGCGCTCCGGCGCCTGCCTGTTGCGGATCCTGAACATCGCCGGGGTCAACGACGAAACCGACGACCTTCACCGCCACCGCTTCAAACTCGCCCTGCTCGCCGCCAGCTGCCTGCTCACCTTTCAGGCACACGCCAACCCGATGGGCGGCAACGTCGTCAACGGCCAGGCCAGCTTCGCCACCAGCGGCAACACCCTCACCGTCACCAACACCCCCGGCGCCATCATCCACTGGCAGGACTTCAGCATCCAGGCCAACGAAATCACCCGTTTCGCCCAGCAATCCGCCAGCTCCGCCGTCCTCAACCGCGTCGTCGGCGGCAACACCAGCCAGATCCTCGGCGCGCTGCAATCCAACGGTCGCGTGTTCCTGGTCAACCCCAACGGCATCGTGTTCGGCTCCGGTTCCACTGTAAATGTCGCCGGCCTGGTCGCCACCTCG
>CAYTZF010000154.1:0-2638 GCA_964442265.1 uncultured Sideroxydans sp. | reverse complement strand
ATGCTCATCAGGTGGTTGATGCCGCTGCGCGTGAACAACTGCCATTGTGCCTGCGAGATGCTGGCCTGATCGCCAACGGCGAGCGCGACCAGGATGCCGGTGTAGGGCGCATCCTGCAATTTCTGCCGGAAATGATCGCGCACGCTTTCGCGCAGACGCTCGACCAGATAGCCGCTGACCTCCGACGCCAGAAGTTGCGCTTCGCCCTTCGGATGCACATAACCGCTGGCGCGCAGCGAGCGTTCCAGCGCCCATGCCTCGAAATCATAACCATGCGGATTACTGCTGCCGTGCGGCTGTTTCAGGCGTACCGTGAAGCGCCAGCGTTCGCCGGCATGCACACTGATCGGTTCCCTCTTTTTCCCATCGTAAGTGGCGAGAAGAATCTTGCGCGGGACAAGCGCGCCTTCTGTTTCCACCGTCTCGACATCGAACACGAAGCGCCGTCCGCGCTCATGCGCGCGCGGCATCTCGGCCACCACGCCGGTCAGCAAAATATCACGGCCTTGCCAAGCATCCGGCAAAGCATCGGCCAGACGCGTCTCGGCCATCCACGCCGCATAGCCGAAGCCGAGCAGGGCGGCGCCCAGCAGGATCAGCGCGCGCCGCAACATCCGCCATGCGCGCTGCCCGCCCTGGGGCAGGAACAGGCAAGTTACCGCCAGCGGCCAATAAAATGGCAACGCGGGCAGGAAGGCTTGTTGTTGCAGCGCCCACACACCGAGCGCGAAAAACAGGGCGAATGAAACCATGCGCACAGCCTAACCGACCATTACAATTCCGTCATGCGCAAACTTCTTCAACGCCATCTGCCCAGCCGCGACAGCATCCAGAATAATCGTTGGCTGCGGCCGATACGGCACTGGCTGCAGCATCCCAATCTGTGGCATCTGAACCGGCGTTCGACGGCTGGCGGGGTGGCGCTTGGTTTGCTGTGCGGACTGGTGCCGGGGCCGTTGCAGATGCTCTCCGCCGCCTTGTTGGCCATCTGGCTGCGCGTCAATTTGCCGGTCGCGGCATTCACCACGCTCTATACCAATCCGTTCACCATCGTCCCCTTGTATCTGCTGGCGCACAAAATCGGCGCGGTTCTTATTGGCGCGCCGTTGACGACAATCTCCCTGCCCGACTTTCCGGAATTGAACCGGCTCGAAGACATTACTGCGATTTGGCACTGGCTGCTTGCACTGGGGCAACCCTTGCTCATCGGCTTGCCGCTGCTGGCCATTGGTCTGGCGCTGGCAGGTTATGCGACAGTGCGCATCGGCTGGCGTATTGCGGTGATCTGGCGCTGGCGCGCGCGTCGCGGACGCTTCCGCGATTGATTGCCATGGTTTGTAAAAGCGGCTGTGCAGAACAAGCAGGGGGCGGTTTTGCCCTTGTTACTAAAAGGGTGCGGTGCTATAAACGGGCCGAGCCGGAACATAACCGGCCAGGGAGGTGGCGATGCAGCACAAATTTACGCATTCGGCATTCGGCGACGCGGAGAATTTTTTCCGCGCGCTGATGCATGTTGCACCCTTGCCGATGTTCGTGATGAGCGAAGGCAATTGCATCTACGGCAACGAAAGGTTTATTCGTTTGCACGGATGCGCGGATGATTTTTGCGCGACCTGCGGACTGGAAAATCTTCTGGGGCAGGAAGACCGCGAAGCCGTCGGGCAAGCGCTGGCCTCGCTCAAGGCGGGCGTTGTCGTTCGCCTGCCTTTGCAATTGCTGCAAACCGGGGGAAAAGTCAGCGCGATCGATCTGTCGATGAGCAGTTTGCAGATCGAAAAAAAATCCTTCGTGCTGGGAGTGATCAGCGAAAAGACCGAAAAAGAACGTCTGCGCCGCCTGCTCGACCGTCTTGCCTTCCATGATTCTCTCACCGAACTGCCCAACCGCATTCTGTTGTTTGACCGCATCAATCAGGCGCTGTCGCATGCCGTGCGTAATGGCGGCAGTTTTGCCGTGGTGGTGCTTGATCTGGATGGCTTCAAGGCGATCAACGACGAATTGGGTCACGCCGCAGGCGACGCCATCCTGCGTGAAGTTTCACGGCGTTTGCGCGCTTGCGTGCGCGGCGTGGATACGGTTGCCCGCCTTGGCTGCGACGAATTCGCCCTGATTCTGCACGAGGTCGGCAACGAGAAAGAAGCCGGCACCGTGCTCAACAAGATGATCCGCGATGTGGCCGTGCCGTTCGAACTGGCCAGCAATCAGGTCGCGCTGCATGCCAGCCTCGGCATCGCCTTCTGCCCGCTGGATGGCAGCACCATCCAGGAATTGCTGGGGCGCGCCGACTATGCGATGTACGCGGCGAAAAAATCCGGCGGCAATGCCTATTGCGTCAGCACCGGCGAGATCGGGGAAACCGCGTTCCGCCATGCGCTGGAGCCATTGATCAACAACATCCGCCTCGGGTTTGAGATGATCGACGAGCAGCACGAGGAAATCGCCGCCTGCCTGCGCGGTCTGTTGGCCGCGCTGTCCGACCATGAAACCCGCGCCGAAATGAAGTGGCGCGCCGACTATTTGCAACATCTGACCGAGGCGCATTTTCACACCGAGGAAGACCTGATCCTGCGCTACGCGATCCGCAATCAGACACAACACCGCGTCGAGCATGAAAATTTGCTGGGGCAACTGGAAGATT
>CAYTZF010000153.1:0-5303 GCA_964442265.1 uncultured Sideroxydans sp. | reverse complement strand
GTTTTCGAAATAATTTCTTTGCGCGTTCGTGCTGTTCGGTTACAATGCGCGGCCTTTTACAGGCGCGTAGCTCAGCTGGTTAGAGCACCACCTTGACATGGTGGGGGTCGTTGGTTCGAGTCCAATCGCGCCTACCAATTTTTTCTATCTCTCCTTGTTCTACCCAGAAATGCCATGTTCACTTTGAGCTTGCATGGAGAAGAGGACACCCAGGCCCTGTTGCAGTCGGGCTGTTCCTATTGCCTTGTCGTACGTTCAGAATCCCAGCGCGCGGCCCTGCTTGAAAATCTGGGCGCACAGTACGGTGTGGTCATCGTGCCGCACAACGGCGGCTTGATCAGCAATCTGTCGGTGTGGGAAAACATCATGCTGCCGTTGCAGTATCACGCGATTGAAGTGGCGGGGACGCCGCAGGATGCTGTTCTGCATCTGCTTCTCCAGTGCGGTTTGGCGGACGAGGCGGCGGTATCCGGACTGTTGCTCAAACGTCCCGATAATCTCAGTCTGCTGGAAAAACGCACGGTAGGCTTCGTGCGCGCGATGCTGATGCGTCCGGAATTGATCATTTACGATGTATTGAACGAAGGTTTGTCTCGCAAGGAATTGTTGCGGATGGCCAAATTCGACCGGGTATTCCGTTTATACTTTCCGTTCAGAACCTCGGCCTTGGTGAGTTTTGACGAGTATCGCGACAAGGATAATCCAAACTATCTGGTGATCCATCTCTAAACACGGCATGAAGCTTCCCTACCAACAAAAACTTTCAAATATTGAACAGCGCACCCGGCGTTTCATGCTGGGTGCGCTGGGCTTGATGGCGGTGGTGTTGATTCTGATCGCGTTTAGCCAGGATTATTTCAGCCGCAGCACGTCGATCTATTTCATTGCTTCCAATGCACAGGGTTTAAGCCCGGGAATGGCGGTCAAGTTTGTCGGATTCAAGGTGGGTAGCGTGCAAGAGATCGGCATGGAGCCGAATGCGACGGTGCGGGTCAGGCTGTCGCTTAACGATGAATATGTACATCTGATCGGGCGGGATGCCAAGGCGCGACTCATCAAGGAAGCGCTGGTGGGCGAGAGCGTGGTTGAGATTATTCCGGGGTCGGCCCAGGTGCTTCAGGTGATCGAGGGTAGCGTCCTAGAATTCGAGCGCGGTCAGGATGCAGGAACCGTGATGGAAAGTTTGGCCGCGCAGTTACAGCCGATTTTGCAGGATATTCACCAATTCACCGCCACCCTCAACCAACCGGATGGTAACGTGCAGCGCACGCTCAATAACCTGAATCAGGCGACCGGAGCGATGCGCGGGATGGTTGACCAGTTCGCCCGTTTTGGCGCGAGCGGAAACCAAAAACTGGAGGGTGCTTTTCTGAAGCTGGACCAGGCGCTGGATCGTGCCAATTCGAGTCTGGGCGAGCTGAACAAAGCCATTCCGCAACTGGTGCAAAAAGCGGATGCAACCCTGGCCAATGTGCACGATGCGTCAAGCCTTATCAGGCAGGCAGTGCAGGATTCTGCCGGGGAAATTCCCGCGCTGGTGCATGACACGCACGGGCTGGTGCAGGATGGCCAGCGCACGCTGGACGGGGCGCAGCAGTCGTGGCCGCTGAACCGGATGATGCCGAAAATGGAGCCGCAGATGCTGCCAGTCGACGGCTTTGTGGTCCCGCCGGAGCAACCGTGATGCGGATGTTTGGCTTATCTCTTATCCTAACAGGTTTTGTTCTGCTGGCGGGTTGTGCCCAGATGGAGCCGCCGCGCAACGCGCGCTTGTTACAGGCCGCCGAATTCAACCAGCGTGCCGGGGATGCTTTCCGGCTTGCGGAGTACCGCCGCGCGGCCGAACTTTATGAGCGGGCTTTGCGCATCGATATCGCGCTCGAACAGGTCGATGGAATCGCCATCGATACGCTGAATCTTGCCAGGGTGATGCGGGTATCCGGTAACCCCGCGCGGGCAGGACAACTGCTCGACGGACTGCTAAATGACACGGCTTTGCAATATCCGCCGGTTTATCTGGCCCGGGTGGCGCTGCAAAAATCAATTTTGCTCTTGGAACAGGATGAGGCGGCGCAAGCCACTGTCTGGGTGGACAAAGCGGCAGCCTTTTGCGGGAACGGGTGTGCCGACTACGGCGTGCTGGCGAATGTGCGGGCGATGATCGCGCTGCACCGCGCCGACGCGGCTCGGGCGATGGAGTGGAGCGTGCGCGCGGTGAGCGCAAGCCGTGATGTCCCACTCGAATACGCGAATGCATTGCGCGTGCAGGCATCGGCCCTGCTGTTGCAGGAGCAGCCCGAGCATGCGTTGCGCAGGGCGGAAGAGGCAATGCAGATCGACAAGGCGCTGGGCTTGCCGCAAAAAATTCACCAGGATTTGCTATTGCTGGCGCAGGCACACGTGCAACTGGGGCAAGCAGAGTACGCGGCCCAAATGCGCGAGCGGGCGGCGCGGATTGCCGCCACTGCGCTAAAGTGAAGCGGCCATGAAAGGGTTTTACCGACTATTTGATCACCGGGGCGGCCTGCTGCAGGGGCTGGTAGTTTGCCTGCTGTTCGCCCTCGCGGTGCATTACACCCACGCGGGCGAGCGCCTGAATCTGCGCGTCCTGGATCGGCAGTTCATGCTGTTGCAGAATTCCGCAACCCCTGTGGCGCAACACGATGTGGTGGTGGTTGGCATTGATGCGGCGGCTTTTGAAAGTTTGCCGGAGCCGTTTCAACTCTGGCATCCACATTTGGGAAATTTTTTGCGCGCCATGGCCGCGGCCCGTCCGGCTGTGCTCGGGCTAGATATTTCCATGCCCGAACGTTCCTATCAATTTCTCGTCCCGGGTTACGACCTGCTGCTGTTGCAAGGCTTGCAGACATTGCGGGGAAACACCCCGCTGGTGCTGGCGCAACGGCCGGATGAGCGTGGTGCTTTCCGTCCGCTCTATCCGCCGTATGCCACGCTTGCCGGGGAGGGGGTACAGGCATCGGCCACACTGTGCAGCGATGCCGACGGCGTGGTGCGCCGCTTCGACCCCAATCTGTGCACGGTGAACGCGCAAGGCTTGACCCTGGCGGAAAAAATGGCGGCGCATCTGGATAAAAAAAATCGCGCCACCGGCTTGGTAAATTTCGCCCTCGGCCGGCCTTTTGATTACGTGCCTTTTAAGCGCGTGCTGGAGTGGCAAGCGCGCGGTGATGCGGCGCAACTGGCACAGACCTTCGGCGGCAAAGCGGTACTGCTGGGCGTGGTGGCCCCGTCGGGTGAGCGAGTGCGGGTACCGCTTGCGCTGGCTGCATGGATGCCGTCCAACCGGCGCCTGCCGGAAGTGGTGATGCAAGCACAGATTTTGCGTTCACTGCTGGACGGCGATTTGATCCGGATTGTCCCCGCGCCCGCCGTGCTATTGCTGACCCTTTGCGCGGCGCTGTTCTGGTTCGGGCGTTCCGGCTGGATCAAACTTGCGGTGCTGGGCATGATCCCGTTCCTGTTGTTGCCGGTTTCGACTTGGCAGCTGGGGCGGGGCTGGTATCTGCCGGTCGCGGGAATCTTGATCTCCGCCGTGTTTGCCTTTCTCGTGCGTCTGCTGTTCGAGGCGGTCATGCAAATGCGCCAGCGCAACCGCCTGCGCGGCGTGTTCGGCGAGGATGTCGGGCGCGGGGTGTTGCGCGACATCGCGGCGGGCCATCTCGACTCGGGCATGGCAGGCGTGCGCAGCCGGCTGGTCATTCTTTCCGCGCGCATCCGCGGCTTTACACAGCGCAGTGAAAAGCAATCTCCGCAGGAGGTGGTTGCCCTGCTCAACGATTATTTCTCCGCCATGGCAGTGGCGATTCATCAGTGTGGAGGAAGGCTGGATAAATTTTCCGGCGAGGGGTTGACAGCATTCTTCGGTGCGCCGCAAGCGCTCGAATGCCCGGAAAAAAACGCGCTGGAAGCAGCGCAGGAAATGCTGCTGCGTTTGCGCCAGATCAATGCGGCTTTGCGCGAGCAGAACATCGAGCCGATCGAAACCGGCATTGCGCTGCATGCGGGCGAAGTGATCATCGGCTATATCGGTTCGGCCAACCGGCGCGACTACACGATTATCGGGGAGGCCGCAGAGTTGGCCGTCAAGCTGGAACTCCTGGGCGAAACCATGGGCTACCCGCTGGTGTGCACGGCGGAGGTGGCGCGGGCCGTGGGAAACGGCGGCGGAATGCATGACTGCGGCGAGCAATCTGTCATGGACGGGCGGCTGGCCGTGTTTGGCTGGAACCCGCCCTTGCTGGCACAGCAATGAGGCCTGTGCTGTGGGCAAAATTCATCGCCTGGCTCAAGATGGAGCGTCTGCGCGACACTGTCGTCGGGAGCCTGCAATTATTGTGGTATGCCTTTACCCACTTGCGTGTGCTGCGCATCGCGCCGGTAAACGCGGTATTCCAGCGCCAATTGTTTTTCACCGGGGTCGAGGCGGTGCGCATCGTTGCGCTGTTCGGTTTGTTGAGCGGCGCGCTGGTGATTACCCAGATCACCTCACTGGTCGGCGGTGACAGCGAGCTGACGGTAAAAATCCTGATCTGGACCGTGGTGCGCGAGGTCGGCCCTCTGTTTGCCGCCATTATTATCATTGCCCGCAGCAGTGGCGCCATTGCTTCAGAGCTGGCGCTGATGAGGACGCGCAACGAGATGACCAGCCTGCTGCGCATGGGTATTCCGCCGCAGGATTATCTGCTGGTGCCGCGCATTGCCGGCGTGACCCTTGCAGTCATCGCCCTGACCATTTATTTTCAGGTGGTCGCGATTGGCGGCGGTCTGGCGATCAGTGCGATGTTTCAGAACGTTGCTTATCTCGACCAGGTAGGACGTTTTCTGCAAACCGTCAAACTGTCCGAGTTTGTCGTGGTCGGGGTGAAAGGCTGCCTGTTTGGTCTCGCCATCTCGGTCATCTCCTGCTACAACGGAATGCAGGCGAAATCGTCGGTGACTGAAGTGCCAAAGGCTGCGATCAAAGCCGTGCTGCAAAGCCTGTTGCTGGTGTTTGTGCTGGATGCGCTGATCGCCTGGCTCGGCATGGCCGGGTGACTTGCGCTATACTGCGTGCCGCTTGCGCAAGGCGTGCAGGCGGGTATTCATTTTAAAGTGCGGCGATCGCCGCATTTGTCTTTAGCAGAGTAAACAAAATGTCTGTCATTACCTTACCCGACGGTTCACAAAGAACTTTCCAGAATCCCGTAACGGTTGCGGAAGTCGCGCAGTGTATCGGTGCCGGGCTGGCGCGCGCCGCGCTGGCGGGCAGAGTGGATGGAAAACTGGTTGACACCTCACACCTG
>CAYTZF010000152.1:0-2262 GCA_964442265.1 uncultured Sideroxydans sp. | reverse complement strand
AAGCGCGCTGCCCGTACCGGCCGCAATCCGGCCACCGGCGCAGAACTGAAAATCAAGGCTTCCAAGGCGCCTGCATTCAAGGCCGGTGCGACACTGAAGGCCGCAGTCAACGGCGGCAAGAAGTAATCACACTCCACTCCTTCTTTATCCGGGTCATGTGCGTTTGATTTTTTCGCGCCACGGATGAAAAAGAAAAAGGGTTGAATCGCAAGATTCAACCCTTTTTTATTTTTTCCATAGCAGGTTAAAGCAGGCGCGGGTTGCGCCGCTCGCGTTCTGTCAGCGCCGCCAATTCGGCTGTTTGCCGGTCGGATATTTGCTCCCAGGAGAAACGCCACTCCCAGTTGCCACTGGCGGTGCCGGGAAAGTTCATGCGGTGCGTACCGTCGAGTCCGAGGACATCCTGCAAGGGGAAAATCACCGTATTGGCAATCGAGGCCGACAGGGCTTTGATCATGTCCAGATTGATCCGGCTGCCGTCACATTGCAGATAGCGGCGGGCAAAGTCTTTCTCGTGATCGCTTGCGGTATTCCACCAGCCGATGCTGGTGTCGTTGTCATGGGTGCCGGTGTAGGCAACCGAGTTGGCAATATAGTGGTGGGTCAGGAAGTAGTTGTGTTCGTATTCGCCGAAAGCAAATTGCAGGATGCGCATGCCGGGCAGATTGAATTTATCGCGCAGGGCGATTACATCCGGGGTGATGAGGCCAAGGTCTTCGGCGATGATGGGCAGCGCCTTGAAGGCCTGTTTGAAGGCGCTGAACAGGCTTTCGCCGGGGCCGGGTTGCCATGTGCCGTTAATTGCCGTGGATTCGTCCGCCGGTACCGCCCAATAATTGGCAAACCCGCGAAAATGGTCGATGCGGACCATGTCGAACTGGCGCAGCGCATGTTTCATCCGCGCGATCCACCAGGCGTAGCCGCTTGCCGCATGGCGTTCCCAACAGTAAATCGGGTTACCCCATAATTGACCCGTCTTGCTGAAATAATCCGGTGGAACGCCCGCCACGACAGTCGGGCAGCCGTTGGCATCAAGCTTGAACAGATCCTGGTGTGCCCATACGTCGGCGCTTTGATAAGCGACAAAGATCGGCACATCACCGATTAGATGGATGCCGTTGGCGTTTGCGTATTTCTTCAATTTTCGCCACTGGCGGTCAAAACACCACTGGCAGAATTTCCAGAATTCAATTTCATCCGCGAGGGCAGTAGTCGCGCTGTGCAAGGCTACAGGGTCACGCTGGGCGAGGCCGGGTGGCCATTCATTCCAGTCACGCCAGGATTGACTACTCCAGATCGATTTGAATAAGGTATAGTCATCCAGCCAATGGCGCTCTTCCTCGCAAAACCGGGCAAAGGCGGCGTGGATGCGCTTGTTGTTCTGTTGCCGGAAGCGGTCTGCGGCCAGGTGCAGCAGCGCCATTCTGGATTGTTTCACCGCGCGGTAATCGACCCGCTTGGAGGCGGTGTCCGGCGCGGGTAGTGTCTGCGCATCGAGCCAGCCCTGCTCAACCAGTTCTTCCGGGTCGATCAGCATCAGGCTGCCGGCAAAGGCCGAACTGCTCATGTAGGGCGAATTGCCGGGGCCGACTTCTCCCAGTGGCAACATCTGCCAACCGGATTGCCCGGCGCTGACCAGCCAGTCGATAAAGCGGTAAGCGGAGCGGCCGAAATCTCCGCAACCGTATCCGCCGGGAAGTGAGGTTGGATGGAGCAGGATGCCGCTGGTGCGAAGGGAGAGTGGATTCAATTGAAATTGGTTGATTCTTAATGATGCTTCGGGCTACATCGTAGCAGTTTTTCCCGGGCTCTTTAATCCTTGCCGAACAAATCACGGCTATACACTTTGTCGGCCACATCCCGGATGTCGTCCGTGATGCGGTTGGCCACGATCACATCGGCCTCCTGTTTGAATCGGGCCAGATCGTTCACCACTCTGGAGTTGAAAAAGTCCGCTTCCCCGAGTGCGGGTTCGTAAACGATGACCTCGATCCCCTTGGCCTTGATGCGCTTCATGATGCCCTGGACGCTGGAGGATCTGAAGTTATCCGATCCGCTCTTCATGACCAGTCGATGAATGCCGACGACTTTGGGGTTGCGCTTGAGGATGCTGGCAGCGATGTAATCCTTGCGCGTGGTGTTGGATTCGACAATGGCATGGATCAGATTCTGGGGCACTTCGCTGTAGTTCGCCAGCAGTTGTTTAGTGTCCTTGGGCAGGCAGTAACCGCCGTAGCCAAACGAAGGGTTGTTGTAATGGTC
>CAYTZF010000151.1:0-3441 GCA_964442265.1 uncultured Sideroxydans sp. | reverse complement strand
GGCATGTCCATCCCCTGCGGCTTCGGCGACAACAACATGCCGGTGGGCCTGCAGATCATCGGCAACTATTTCGACGAGGCGCGCATGCTCAACGTCGCGCACCAGTATCAACTGGCGACCGGCTGGCACACACGAGCTCCGAGTGGGATATGAAAATGCAACTAACCACAGAGACACAGAGACCCAGAGATTTTTCTCTGTATTCCCTCTGTGTCTCTGTGCCTCTGTGGTGAAAAGGTTTTAATTTATGACTTGGGAAATCGTCATCGGGCTGGAAGTGCATACCCAGCTTTCGACCAACACAAAGATATTTTCCGGCGCTTCGACCGCGTTCGGCGCGGAGCCGAACACGCAGGCGGATGCGGTGAGCCTGGCGCTGCCCGGCGTGCTGCCGGTGCTGAACAAGGGCGCGGTGGAACGCGCCATTCGGTTCGGCCTTGCCACCGGCGCGCATATCGCGCCGCGTTCGGTGTTCGCGCGCAAGAATTATTTCTATCCCGACCTGCCCAAGGGTTACCAGATCAGCCAGATGGACTTGCCGGTAGTGGGGCAAGGCGCACTGACGATTCAGGTCGCGCCGCTGTCAGGGAACGCGAAGCCGTATGAAAAAACCGTGCGCATCACCCGAGCCCATCTGGAGGAAGACGCGGGCAAGTCGCTGCACGGCGATTTCCACGGCATGACCGGCATCGATCTGAACCGCGCCGGCACGCCATTGCTGGAGATCGTGTCCGAACCGGATATGCGTTCGGCAGCCGAAGCGGTCGCCTACGCCAAAACATTGCACGCGCTGGTGCAGTGGATCGGCATCAGCGACGGCAACATGCAGGAAGGCTCGTTCCGCTGCGACGTGAACGTGTCGGTGCGCAAACCCGGCCAGCCACTGGGCACGCGGCGCGAAATCAAGAACCTGAACTCGTTCAAGTTCATGCAGCAGGCCATCGACTACGAAGTGCAATGGCAGATCGACACGATCGAGAACGGCGGCACCGTGCAGCAGGCGACGATCCTGTTCGACCCGGACAGCGGAGAGACGCGCATGATGCGCAGCAAGGAAGACGCGCACGACTATCGCTATTTTCCCGACCCCGATCTGTTGCCGCTGGAGATTTCGCCCGCGTGGATTGAACGGGTGCGTGCCACGCTGCCGGAACTGCCGCAGAGCAAGCAGTCGCGTTATGTCGGCGCGCTTGGCCTCTCCGCTTACGATGCGAGCCTCCTCACCGCCTCGCGCGAAATGGCGGACTTCTTTGAGACGGCGCTTGCCGCCGTGCCGAAGGATGCCAAGCTATGCGCCAACTGGATCATGGGCGAGGTCAACGCCCAACTCAACCGCGACGGCCTTGATATGGTGCAATGTCCGATCACGCCGCAACAACTTGGCGCTATGTTGCAGCGCATTGCCGACGGCACCATCTCCAACTCCGGCGCGAAAGAAGTGTTCCGCACCCTGTGGGCGGAAGGCGGCGTCGCCGATGCCATCATCGAAGCAAGGGGACTGAAGCAAGTTTCCGACAGCGGCGCGATCGAAGCACTGGTGGACGAGATCATCGCCGCCAATGCGGACAAGGTTGCGGAATACCGCAGCGGCAAGGATAAACTGTTCGGTTTCTTTGTCGGTCTCGCCATGAAGGCCAGTAAAGGCAAAGCGAACCCGGCGCAGCTGAACGAGATACTGAAACAGAAGCTCGCAGGATAGATGCCGTCATACCGGCGCAGGCCGGTATCCAGTTGCAGAAAATATCCCGCGTATGCGGGCAATGCCTTGGGTTTGGCCGTCCCTTGAACCTCGCCACGAACGGCTCGTTTTGTCTGCTACGCAGCCTGTTGATTTGGCCGGATAGCGGCCTGCGCCGGTATGACGGAGGTGAAAATGAAGCAGATGCTCACATCGTTTTTGCTTGCACTCTTCCTGCTTCAACTACCCATTCCGCTTTTCGCCGGCACGCAGCCGCCGCTGATGCTGGCCAATGTCTATCGCGACGACATTCCGCTGGCTGACTATTGGGTGAGCGAAAAGCTCGACGGGATGCGCGGCTACTGGGATGGCACGCAACTGCTGACGCGCGGCGGCAAACCGGTGCATGCGCCGTCATGGTTCACCGCCGGCTGGCCGGCGATTCCGCTCGACGGCGAACTGTGGGCGGGGCGCGGACGTTTTGCGCAGGCGGTATCCACGATTCGCCATGCTGAACCGGATGATGCCGCATGGCGCGAGATCAAGTTCATGCTGTTCGACCTGCCCGCGCATCCCGGCAGTTTCAGCGAACGCGATGCAGAACTGGGGCGCATCGTGGCCGCCATCAACCGACCCTGGGTGCGGCACGTCGAACAATTCAGAGTCAGGAATGTCGCGGCCTTGCGCGCCACTCTGGCACGCGTCGCCAAACAGGGCGGCGAGGGGCTGATGCTGCATCGCGGTAGCGCGTTGTACCGGGCCGAACGCAACGACGATCTGCTCAAGCTAAAACCTTATCTGGATGCGGAAGCACGGGTGGTGGCGCATCTCCCGGGGCAGGGGAAATATGCCGGGATGCTCGGCGCGCTGGAGGTCGAGACGGAAACCGGACTGCGCTTCAGGCTGGGTTCAGGTTTGTCTGCTGCCGAACGGCGCGCACCGCCGCCATTGGGCTGCTGGGTAACCTATCGCTACAACGGGGTCAACGCAAAGACCGGCATCCCGCGTTTCGCGCGCTTCCTGCGAATACGCAGCGACCGGGAGTGCAGCGCACCCTGACACGGAATCAATCCCGAAGGTTGAAACGCATGACGCGATAGAAACCGTCGAAGCAGTGCTCGACATGCGGCTCATCTGCCAGCGCCTTGCCCTGCTTCTGCAAGGCCGCGCTCAACTTGGCGCGCACGTCTTCCTGCCAGAATCCCGGCAGGAACGGCTCCAGATGCCCCAGCACAAAACGGAACGGCCGGAAACGATACAGCCAATGTCGATGCGGTGTGCTGCCGTATTCGGTGATCAGCACCGAGCCGCCCGGTTTCAGCACGCGCGCGATCTCGTCGTACACATGCTGCCGCGCCTGTGGCGGCAACTCATGAAAGAGAAAGAACAGGATGACCTGATCGAACGCTTCGTTAGCGTATCCCAACGACTCGGCGTTCATGCGCGCCAAGTGGCAGCGATCGGCGACCTCCGTTATTTTGCCGCGTGCCAACTCCAACTGACCGACGGCGACATCGCACACATGCACTTCGTTGTCGGTGTGGTGCAACAGCGATGGTGTGAGCTTGCCGTACACGCAGGTAAGCTGCAACAGCTTTGCCCCGGACTTGCGCTCGACGTGCGCCAGCGTTTTATTGAGCAGCGTGTCGTACTGCCCAAACAGAATGGCGTTGATAATCGGCTGGTGATCGAAGAACCAGATGCTCTTGTCCCACAGATAGGCCCACCAGTAATAGCGCGCCAGATATTCCGGCACGCCGCCC
>CAYTZF010000150.1:0-5413 GCA_964442265.1 uncultured Sideroxydans sp. | reverse complement strand
AGGCTGGCGCGGCGAAGTGATGGTGGCGATCCATACCGATGCACAGGGCAATCTGGCGCGCGTCCATCCGCACGACCCCTCCTGGCAGAACTGGCCGGTGCTGGAGCACGCCGTCATCGACAACATCGTGCCGGATTTCCCACTCATCAACAAATCGTTCAACCTGAACTATTCGGGACAGGACTTGTAGGGGCGCAGATGTACCAGATTCTCAAACAGATTTTGAAGACCGGAATCAAGAGCGAGACACCGCCGCAGGGCGACGAGTCGCTGCGGGTGCTCGAACAGCGTTTGCAGCAGGATATTCTGGACGTGTTCGGCGGCGCGCTGGCGATCCGCATGGTGGATGCGGGGTCGTGCAACGGTTGCGAACTGGAGATCCACGCCGTCAACAACGCCTATTACAACCTCGAAGGCATGGGCATCAAATTCGTCGCCAGTCCGCGCCATGCCGACATGCTGCTGGTTACCGGCCCGGTGTCGCGCCATATGGAAGTCGCGCTCAAGCGCACTTACGACGCGGTGCCGGAACCCAAGCTGGTGGTGGCGATCGGCGAGTGTGCCTGTGACGGCGGCATCTTCTGTGCGGCGGAGGCGGGCGAGAATTACGCCAGTTGTGGCAAAGTCGCTAACGTCATCCCGGTCGATGTGGCGGTGCCCGGTTGCCCGCCCGCGCCAACCGCCATCCTGCAGGGTATCCTGACCGCGATCCGCACGGCAAAGTGAACGGGTTTTTGTAACCGGAACATCCCGTGCGTTTACAATGACGCGCACCACCCATCCTGCAGCGGGGCACCGTCGAGCATGGCTTTCACTTCTTTCTGGCAACGCCTGACCAAACGGGGCAACAGCAAAGGTTTTTCCGTGCTGCTGGCCGCATTCTCCGTGCTGACGGTGTTGTCGCTCTACTACACGCAGAACGCTTTCCTGGAGGCGTTCGAAGCGCGCACCTACGATCTGCGTTTCCGCGAGATGCGCGGTGCGATCCCGCTGCAACCCGACATCGCCATCATCGCCATTGACGACAAGAGTATCGCCGAGCTGGGTCGTTATCCGTGGACACGCACCGAGTACGCCCGACTGCTGGAAAAGCTGAAAGCCGCCCAGGCCAAGGCGGTGCTGTTCGATGCGTTCTTCCCCGAGCGCGAAGACCTGGTGAAAGACCGGACCTTTGCCGCGGCGATGAAGAAATCCGGCAATGCGGTGCTGGCCGAGCTGTTCGAGTATGGAAAAGACGGGCAAATCAGCGGGGTGACGCGCTCCCTGCCGGAGTTGCAGCGCGCCGCCGCCGGCACTGGGCAGATCAATCTGTTTCCGGACGAGGACGGGGTCAACCGGCGGGTGCCGCTGCTGGTCGAAGCCGAGGGGAAGCTGGTGCCATCGCTCGGCATGATGGCGGCGATGCTGGCGCTGGGCGAGAAGGAATTCAGCGCCGGAGCGTTCGAGATCGCACTGGGCGCGCGCCGCATCCCGGTGGACGAACAATACACGATGTGGATTAACTACACCGGCCCGCCCGGCGGTTATCCGCGCTATTCCTTTACCGATGTCGTGCACGGGCGGGTAGCGGCGGAACAACTCAAGGGCAAGATAGTGTTCGTCGGCGCGACCGCGCTCGGCGTGTACGACATGCGCGTCACGCCGTTTCACGGCAACACGCCGGGGGTGGAGATCCATGCCACCGTTGCCGACAACATCCTCAGCGACCGCTTCATCCGCCAGGGCGGGCCGGAGGCGTTGCTCGACCTGTTGTCCATCTTGCTGCTCGGCGCGCTGGCCTATTTTCTGACCACGCGCCTGAAGTTGTACGGCGCGATCCCGGCCACCGCGCTGCTGTTGGCGGGCTACATCTGGTTCGCCTACGCCATGTTTGAAAGCGGGCACTGGCTCAACATCATCTATCCGACACTGTCCGCCGTGTTGGCCTTGCTGGTGGGCGGCAGTTTTCGCTATCTGGTGCTGGAGCGCAGCGCGCGCGAGATGCGCTCGATGTTCTCCAGCTATCTGTCGCCGAAACTGGTGGCGCGTCTGGAAAAACATCCGGACGCCGCCAAAATCGGCGGCGACAACAAGGAAGTGACGGTGCTGTTCACCGACATCAAGGGCTTCACCAACTTCAGCGAATCACATCCGCCGCAGGTGGTGGTGGCGCGCCTGAACGAATATCTCGGCGCCATGGTGCAGGTGATCGAACAGCACGACGGCACCATCGACAAATTCATCGGCGATGCGATCATGGCCTACTGGGGCGCGCCGCTGAGCCAGCCCGACCACGCCGAGCGGGCGCTGCGCTGTGTGGCGGCGATGGCCGACCGTTTGGCGGCATTGCAGGCCCAATGGGCGGAAAGCGGGCTGGAAGGGTTTGCCATTCGCGGCGGTCTGAATTCGGGCGAGGTGGTGGCGGGCAATATCGGTTTTGCCGGCAAGAAGATGGAATACACGGTCATCGGCGACACGGTGAATCTGGCCTCGCGCCTGGAAGCGACGGCCAAATACTATGGCATCACTTGGCTGGCGGGTGAGAGCACTGTGAATCTTGCCGCGCAAGCCTGTCGCTATCGCGAGCTGGACAAAATCCGAGTCATTGGCAAGCAGTTACCCGTTACAATCCACGAACCCCAGGTAGGGCCGGCAGCCTTGAGTGCGGCACAGGTCGGCGCATTTCATGCGGCTTTGGCAAAATACCGGCAGCGCGACTGGCTTGGCGCGCAAAGCGACTTTGCCGGACTGGCGACAGAGTTGCCGCACGACCTGCCGTGCCGCCTGTATGTCGAGCGCTGTACGTATTTTTCCGCCAACCCGCCGGCGGCCGATTGGGACGGCGTTTTCAACCGCACGGAAAAATAAGGGGAAGAAGCGGCCGCCGTATTAAAGAGGCGGCAATAGCCGCACGGTTTAACCAACAGGGATGGACGGAGAGTGATGCGCAAGTTACTGGCGATTTTTTCGATGGGTCTGATCTGCGCCGCCGCGTTTGCGGAGGAAGTGCCGGGCGACAAAAGCAACGGCTTCATCAAGGCGGATTTCAAACATGAAATCGGGGTGGCCAAACTCGACCGGCTGCTGGGCGCGGGCGGCGGTTATCTGTTTGTCGCCCGCGACGGTGGCACGGTGGAAGCACTGCAGCCGGACGGCAAAGTGGCCTACACCCTGGCCGCCAAAGAAGGCAAAACGCAATTGCTGAAACGTCCGGCGGCGGCGGCGAGCGCGGACGACTTGCTGTATGTGGTGGACCGCGGAACCGAACAGGTGCTGCTGTATGGATTGAAGGATGGCCGGTTTCTGGGGCGCTTCGGCGCCGGCCCGCGCGGCTTTTTTGGCGCGGGAGACGGGCAGGGCCTTGATGCGCCTGGCGGCATCGCGGTGCACGAAGGGGTGGTTTACGTCGCGGATACAGGCAACCGGCGGATTCAGCTATTCGGGGTCAACGGGGTGTTTTTGCATACCCTCGAATTAAGCGCCGAGGTGCCGGCGCAAGGCGGCAAGACATTGCCCTACCAACTAAAAAAGGCGGCCGATATTGCGCTGGATGCGGCGGGGCGTCTGTATGTGCTGGATGACGGCGACAATCTGGTCAAGGTGTATGACGCGAACGGCCGCTATTTGCGGGCGCTCGCCGGGATCGACCGGCCGGAGGCGCTGACGCTGGCTGAGGACGGGGTGTACGTCGCGGACGAGCGCAGCCAGTCCATCCTCAAATTTGATTTTGCCGGCCAACAAGTTTACCAGTTCGGTTCCCGTGGCAAAGGGAAGTCGCAGACCAAAAAGATCGCCGGTCTGGCCAGTGCCGCCGGTCAGCAGGTGTTCGTCGGCGATGCGGGCAAGGCACTGATCAACGTATTCCAGACCGTTGCCGGAGAACGCATCGAACCCCTGCCGCGCGGTGCCGGCCGGGCATCGGAGAAGTGGCTGGGCGGCATCGAGCTGGATGTGCTGCGTCTGGCCGCCGACGGCAAGGGGGCGCTGTATGCCATCGGCAGCGACAAAAAGGATGGCGATCGCCTGCTGAAGTTGCAGGACAACAAGGTGGTCGGCGAACTCAAGCTGAAAGAGGTGCGGCCGGTCGCGCTGGCACTGGACGGGGCGGGCGCCATCTGGGTCGCCGACAAGAATAAAAAGCGGGTGCTCAAACTTGATGCTGCAGGCAATGAATTGCTTGGTGTCGGCAGCGCCGGCAGCGGTGCGGGCCAGTTCGGCAATCCAAGTGCTGTCGCGGTGGCGCGCAGCGGGCTGATCTTTGTCGCGGATCGGGGCAATCGTTCGGTGCAGGTGTTTCGCGAAGACGGTGTGTTTCTGAATAAATTGGGCGGGGCGGCGACCCGGTTCGAGAATCCGGTGGCGCTGGGGCTGGACCCCGGCGACAAGCTATTCGTGCTGGATGCGGGGCGCGGCAGCGTCAGCGTGTTCTCTGCCGGTGGCGAGCTGCTGCACGAGTTCGGCAAGTTGAAGGAAGGCGGCGTGTTTGGCAAGCCGCTGGATATGGCGGTGACGGCGGATGAGGTGCTGGTGCTGGACGGCAACCGGGTCAAGGTGTTCGACCATGCGGGCAAGCTGCTGCGCGTCTTCGGGGCCAAGACGACCGGTGTCGCCAGTCTTGGCGATCCGGTCGCGCTGGCCAGCGGCGGCGGGAGCACCCTGTTTGTGGCCGACCATGCGGACGGGCGGGTGGAGGCAATATCGGTGCTGTACAAGCCGCAGGCACCGCAAAAATTTTCGGCGCAAAAGAGCGTGCACGCGATTGACTTGCAATGGGCGCCAGCGCCCGCCGCCTACGTCAAGTCGTACCGTATTTATCGTTCCGCTCGCGAGGACGGTGGTTATGTGCGGATTGCCACCACCGCAGGCAATACCCACAGCGATACCGATTTAACCCCCGGCAGTCTCTATTTTTACCGCGTGGCGGCGCTGTCCGATGGCGGGTTCGAAGGAGCCAGCAGTGATGCCGTCAGCGCAGTGCCGGACAAATATGTGCCGCCCGCGCCGGCGGCGGTGCAAGTCGAAACCAACCCGTGGCAAGCCCGTTTGAGCTGGGAGGCGTCCGACCCGAAATACTTTGCCGCGTATCGCATCTATCAAAAAGAAGGCGAGAACCTGGTCAAGGTCGGCGAGGTGAGCGAACCCGCCTTCACCCGCGACGGGCTGACCCCGGAGACCGCTTACACCTTCTACGTCAGCGTGCTGAGCCGGGATGACACCGAATCGGAAAAAATCGCGGTCGAGACACAGACCGAGGTGTTCAACCGCCCGCCGCTGGAAATCGAGGTGGTGAGTCTGAAAGATGTGTTTTCCAACTCCTACAAGCAATACGAGCGTGACGGCGTCGGGCTGATCCGCCTGACCAACAACACCGACAAAAGAATGGACAAGATCCGGGTCAGCTTCGTGCTGAAGAATTTCATGGATTTTGCCACCG
>CAYTZF010000149.1:0-2139 GCA_964442265.1 uncultured Sideroxydans sp. | reverse complement strand
GTGGAGAGGGCGGCGATTTGGGTGCCGCTGCCGCCGGGGGCGGTGTGTTGCTGATAGACGGTGGGAGTGAGGGTGATCGCCTGGATCGTGGCGGCGGGGGTGTAGTCCGTAGTGCTGCTGTGGGTGTTGTCATGCTTCAATGTGCGGTGATTGCGCCAGTACGCGGTAACGCGGCCGGCATCGGTGAGCACCCGTTGGCCGGCCACTTCGGTGTTGTTGAGGGTGCCAAGGATGCCGGTGAGATTGCCGCCGGCAATGATGTGGCTTTTGTCATTGTTGAGGGTGCCGGCGGTGAGGGTGAGATCGCCGCCGGCGAGGATTTGCCCCGGGTCGGTTTGGTCGACCCGTGTCTCGGTGGTGCTGCGCGTGTAGTTGTAGGACGACCAATATTCGGTGTTGCCTTCGGGGGTGTGCAAGGTGTACCGATGGGTCCAGTAGGTATAGACGCCCGGCGTGCCGTCCAGGTAGCGGTTGGGCGAGCCGCTTGGCTGGTATTCGACGATGCTTTGCGCCGGGAGAGTTTCGACGCGGGTGCTGAAGTGCGGGTTGCGGTTGTTGATCGTGCCGGCATTGATGTCGGCGTTGCCGAGGGCTTCGAGGGTGGCGCTGGCGTTGTCGAGGGTCGCGGTCTGGCCGGTGGCTTGTTTGTTGGCGTCGAGGTTGCCGCCGATGGCCAGGTCGCCGCCGCTGAAGATCAGGGCGTGTTCGCGGTTGTCGAGGGTGGTGGTGCCGATGTCGAGGCGCGCGCGCGCGGCAATGACGGGGGCGGCGCCGTTTTCTGCGGCGTTGGTGAGGGCGGTGGCGCCGATGGCGATATGATCGCCGTAGATTTTACCGCCGCCGAGATTGTTCAGGGTTTGGCTTTCGAGCACGGTTTCACCGCCGTTGATCAGACCGCGGTTGGTCAGGGTGCGGCTGTCGGTGGCTTGCAGGGTGACGTTGGCGGCCATGATCGTGCCGCCCGCCCGGTTGTCGAGGGTGGCGGCTTTGAGTTCGAGGGTGTTGCCCGCCGCGAGGGCGGATTGGTTGGTGAGGGTGGCGGCTGTTTCGATGCGGGCATTGCCGTCGGCGATGACTTCGCCGCTGTTGATAAAGTCCTGAACAAGGTTGACGTCGAGGTCGCCCAGGCTCAATAACTGGCCGTCGCCGCCCAGGGCGACCACGTCCACGCCGAGCTGTTGCCCCGCCATCAGAATGCCTCCGGTGTTGCTGATCGCGGCGCCGTTGAGCGCGAGTACGGTGTTGCTGCCAAGATAGCCCGCCCGGTTGTCCAGGTTGCCCGTGTTCAGGCTGACCGCGCCCTGCCCCGTGATGCCGTTACCGGTTTCCGTGTTGGCGTTGGTGAGGGTTTGGCCGTGGGTGTTGACGCTCAAGGCAGAGGCGCTCCGGAGCAGGCCGCTGTCGTTGTTGAGTGCGCCGCTTTGGATGTCGAGCGTGTCGGTGGCGGCGGTGCCGGTGGCAATCAATTTGCCCCGGGTGTTGTCGAAGGTTTGGCCCTGGCTGTTGGCGCCGAGGTTTTTGCCGCTGATGACGCCGTCTGTATTGGTGATGCCGGAGGCGGCGATGCTTGCGCTTTCTGCCGCTTCAATGCGCCCCGCATGGTTATCGAGGCTGCCGCCATGGAGGGTAATGTCCACCCCGCTTTGCACGGAACCGAGGGTGCCCGCATCGTTGTTGAATCGGGCGGCGTTCAGGGTGACCTGACGATTGGCGGCGATTACACCCAGGCGGTTGTCGACGGCCTGCGCGGTGGTAAAGCCCAGCGCGTTTCCGGCGGTGATTTTGCCTTGTGTGTTATCGAGGGTGTCGCCGCCGACCGCAACGTTGCCTGCGGCAAAAATGCTCCCCCGGTTATTGTCGAGGATGCCGGTGGCCAGGATCGTGAGATCGGATAGCGGCGAGCCGGTGGTTTGTATGGTTCCCCCCCGATTGGTCAGGGTGCCCGTTGTCAGCGTGGTCGCGCCGTCGGCGGCAAGCGTGCCGCCGCTGTTGTCGATGTGGCCGGACAGATTGAGCGTGAGATCGCCGTCGCCGGTTTGCGCGATTTCACCCTGCACGTTGGATAAATCGCGCGCGCGGATGCGGATTTGGCCGGCTGCAATATTGGCGTCATCGGTGCGCAGGGTTTGGCCCGCGTCC
>CAYTZF010000148.1:0-3263 GCA_964442265.1 uncultured Sideroxydans sp. | reverse complement strand
CGTCCACTATCTGGCAGGCGCTTGATAAATCGCCATTCCCTCGCACGGTGTCCGCACCCTATTGAAGTTAAAAGCCAGGCTCAATCCGCCGCCAGCGCCTTTGCATGCAGCGCCAGTTCCTGTTGTATTTCACGCAGTTTGGTTTTGACTACCTTTTGATTTTCGCTGCCCAGGCGAAGCATGATCTTCTGGCCGATGGATAATGCCTCCAGATCGGGGGCGGCAAACAGATAAAAATACTTTGGCTGACTCAGTTTGATCGGCTCACCGATGGTCGGCGCAGCCAGCAGATCGTCCAGGGTTTCAATCAATTGATCGTTGAAATTGCGTCCCGGATAGCCGAGTTCCGCATAGGCTTGTTGAAACAGGGGGTAGAGCCAAACATACAACTGAACCAGCTTTCTGCTGTCGACTGCCTTGGCCAGGTTCACATACGGCACATAGCGTTTCGCGTTGTCCGGACTCACGGTCAACTGGCCAGCGGCGTCGGAGACAAGAAATTTCCCCTGCGGCGACTTGAACGGCATCACTTTTGCGGGCACGCGCCGGCGCGGCAAATTATCGACGGTCACCACGATGTTTTGAATGATTTGTCCGGGACGCAACAGCGCCATCAATGTTTGGTTTATCCCCAAACCGGCCAGTTTTTCCAACACCAAACCATCGCTCCTGGTTAGCGGCGGCAGAGGCAGTTGCAACACCGGCGGGGGCGGCGATTTGGCCACCGGGCTTTCGGCGGGCTGCACGATTGGTGCGGGCGGTGCGGGCGGTGCGGGCGGTGCGGGCAAGGGCGCAACGGCTACCGGCGCACTGGCGGGTTCGGGTTGACCGGAAGGCCAGAATAGATAAGCTGCCAGCCCGGCAAGCAGAACCAGCAGCACGACAACCGGGAACAGAATTTTATTTTTCATGTTGATCTCCTACACGTAGAAAGACACCACTCGCGAGTCCAGTCTACGCTGAAAAATATCCCATTCCAAATGCGCGAAGTAGCGCGAACGCAGGGTAAATATGCGTGAGAGAAGTGAAACACACAAATGCAATTACGCTTCCAAAAGGCTTCCGAGCATCCCCTTTTGGCTCCGGCATAACGTCGCATAAACCGCGACATTAGCCTTCACCGAAAAAACGCCCGAGCAGCGACACCCTTTCTTCCACTTACTCTTCGAGCAGACTCCGAAGCATCCAGGCGTTCTTTTGGCTCCGGCATAACGTCGCATAAACCGCGACGTTAGCCTTCACCGAAAGAACGCCCGAGCAGCGACACCCTTTCTTCCACTTACTCTTCGAGCAGACTCCGAAGCATCCAGGCGTTCTTTTCATGCACTTCCATGCGGGCGGAGAGCAGATCGACAGTGGGTTGGTCGCCCGCCTTCTCGGCAATCGGCAGCACTTCGCGCGCGGTGCGCGCCACGGCCTCCTGCCCGTCCACCAGTTGGCGGATCATCTCTTTCGCGTTGGGCACGCCGTTGCTTTCCTTGATGCGGGTGAGCGCGGCGAATTCCTTGTAGCTGCCGGGCGCGGGATAGCCCAGGGTGCGGATGCGTTCGGCGACCAGGTCCACGGCATTCCATGTTTCGGTGTACTGCGTCATGAACATCAGGTGCAGGGTCTGGAACATGGGGCCGGTGACGTTCCAGTGAAAGTTGTGCGTTTTGAGATACAGGGTGTAGGTGTCGGCCAGCATGCGGCCCAGACCTTCGGCGATCTTCTTGCGGTCTTTTTCGCTGATACCGATGTTGATAGCAGATACCTTGCTCATGTTCGTTCTCCTTGTCTCGTTCTCAAAAAATTCCCGTCACACATCGCTGTTGCGCGGCAATGATGTTATCACCGTTGTGCTGTGCGGCTGAACGGCTTTCACCGCCAGCAACACAGCGCAACACCGGCAAGCCCTCCTTCCGTGATTACACGAGGTCGAAGCGATCCAGGTTCATCACTTTGGTCCAAGCCGCCACGAAGTCCTGGACGAATTTCTCCCGCGCGTCCGAGCTTGCATAGACTTCGGCCAGTGCCCGCAGTTGCGAATTGGAGCCGAAGACCAGATCGATACGGGTGCCGGTCCACTTGACCTTGCCGGTCTTGCGGTCGCGTCCCTCGAACACTTCCTCGGCGTTCGATACCGGTTTCCACGCCGTGCCCATGTCAAGCAGGTTGACGAAGAAGTCGTTGGTCAGCGCCCCCGGGGTTTTGGTGAACACACCCTGCTGCGACTGCCCGACGTTGGCGTTCATGGCGCGCATCCCGCCAACAAGCACGGTCATCTCGGGCGCGCTGAGCGTCAGCAATTGTGCGCGGTCGAGCAGCAGCTCCTCGGCCGAAACAGAGTACTTGCCCTTCTGGTAGTTGCGGAAGCCGTCGGCGATCGGTTCGAGCACGGCGAAGGATGCCACGTCGGTCTGTTCCTGCGCGGCATCCATGCGGCCCGGCGCGAAGGGAACCGTCACGGCATGACCGGCCTTCTTCGCAGCCTCCTCGACGCCGGCACAGCCCGCCAGCACGATCAGATCAGCCAGCGAGATTCTCTTGCCGCCGGATTGGGCGGCGTTGAACTCGTCCTGAATGCGCTCCAGCGTCTTGAGCACCTTGGCCAGTTGCACCGGCTGGTTGACCTCCCAATCCTTCTGCGGCGCCAGGCGGATGCGCGCGCCATTGGCACCGCCGCGCATGTCGGAACCGCGGAAAGTGGATGCCGAGGCCCAGGCGGTCGAAACCAGCTCGGACACCGATAGGCCGGATGCCAGCACCCTGGCCTTGAGCGCGGCGACATCCTTGCCGTCGACCAGCGGATGATCGACGACGGGGATGGGGTCTTGCCAGAGCAGGTCTTCCTGCGGCACTTCGGGGCCGAGGTAACGCGACTTCGGACCCATGTCGCGGTGGGTCAGCTTGAACCAGGCGCGGGCGAAAGCATCGGCAAATTCGTCCGGGTTCTGGTGGAAGCGGCGCGCGATTTTTGCGTAGGCCGGATCCATGCGCATCGCCATGTCGGCATCGGTCATGATGATCGGCACCTTCTTCGACGCATCGTGCGCGGCCGGCGCGGTGTTGCTGCCGGTCGCCTGGTTGGGCGTCCACTGATGCGCGCCCGCCGGGCTCTTGGACAACACCCACTCGTTGCCGAACAGCATGTCGAGATAACTCATATCCCATTTCGTCGGCGTCGGCGTCCACGAGCCTTCCAGACCGCTGCCGGTCTGGTCGCCGCCTATGCCTGATTTGTAGGCGTTCTTCCAGCCCAGACCCTGCTCGGCGAGTCCGGC
>CAYTZF010000147.1:0-1797 GCA_964442265.1 uncultured Sideroxydans sp. | reverse complement strand
CGCCGCTCAATGTCTGTCTGGAGGTCAACGTGAGCGGCGAGGCAAGCAAGAGCGGCGTTGCGCCGGCAGAGTTGTTGCCGCTGGTGCGGGCGGTGGCGGCGTTGCCGTGCATCCGCTTGCGCGGCCTGATGGCAATTCCCGAGCCCGCCGCAGACGAGGACGCGCAACGCGCGCCGTTCGCGCAGTTGCGCCACTTGTTACAAAACTTGCAACGCCAGGGTTTGCAGGTGGACACCTTGTCGATGGGCATGTCGCATGATTTTCCGGCGGCGATCATGGAAGGCGCGACCATCGTTCGCGTCGGCACGGCGATTTTTGGTTCGCGCAATCGGGGAGAAACGAAATGAATATCTGTTTTATCGGTGGCGGCAATATGGCCAAGGCGCTGGTTGGCGGCATGGTCAAGCGCGGATACGCGCCTTCCAAGATTCGCGTGGTCGAGGTGGACGAGAAACGTTGTGCGGCGATCCATCAGAAGTTCGCGGTGCGCGCGACGACCGACATGAGCGACGCCGTCTCGTATTGCGAGATCATTTTGCTGGCGGTGAAACCGCAACAGTTGCGCGGGGTCTGCGCCGACCTGGCCCCCTTGCTGACGGGACAGCTGGTGATTTCGATTGCCGCCGGGCTTCGGGCGCAGGACATCGCACGCTGGCTCGGCACGCACAATGTGGTGCGCGCCATGCCGAACACGCCGGCGCTGATCCGGCATGGCGTGACCGGATTGTATGCGCTGCCGCAAGTGCAGGAGCAGGGGCGCGAGCAGGCGGAATCCATTCTGGAGGCGGTCGGCACTACCCTTTGGGTGGAGCAGGAAGCACAACTGGACAGCGTGACCGCCATCTCCGGCAGCGGCCCGGCTTACGTGTTCTATTTCATCGAAGCCATGCAACAGGCGGCGCGCGAACTCGGCCTGGACGATTTGCAGGCGCGGCAACTGGTGCTGGATACCTTCATCGGCGCAGCCAAACTGGCCGATGCCGGCAAAGAGGATGTGGCGACCCTGCGCGCCAACGTCACCTCCAAAAATGGCACCACCGAACGTGCATTGGTGAGCATGGAGGCGAACCGGGTGCGGCAACACATCATCGACGCCGCGCATGCGGCGGCGGCCCGCTCGAAAGAACTGGGCGACGAACTGGGCAGGGATAGTTGATGTTCAACGAAGCGCTGCTGTTCCTGATCGACGCCCTGCTGCAACCGTTTGCTGCCGTCCTGCTGTTTCGGTTTCATGCGGTGTGGCTGCGCGTGCCGATGCGCAACCCGCTGGGCGAGTTCGTGATGGCGATCACCGATTTTATTGTGTTGCGCGCGCGCCGTTTTATCCCGACCGCATGGGGACTGGACAGCGCCAGCCTGCTGCTGGCGTTTGGCGTGGAATTCCTTTACCTTGCAACTTTCCTTGCCTTGCAGGGCTATGCCTACGACCATTTCCCGCTGACCGGATTGCTGGCCTGGACGGCGGTCAAACTGCTCAAGTTCAGCCTCTACCTGCTGATCGCCAGTCTGCTGGTTGAGGCGATCCTGTCCTGGTTCAATCCGCGCACCCCGATTGCCCCCTTGCTGGCGGCGGTCAACCGGCCCTTTGTGCAGCCGGTGCGCCGTATCGTGCCGCCGCTGGGGCAGGTCGATCTTTCCATTTTGCTGCTGTTTCTTTTCTGCCAGTTGGTGCTGATCGTGTTGGTGGGCGGGCTGGAACAAGCTGCCATGCGTTTACTGTAAAACCTGAAGCTTTATTCTCACGCGGAGGCGCGGAGGTCGCGGAGAAAAACAAACCGGAAGAGTGCGCTTGTGTTG
>CAYTZF010000146.1:0-3047 GCA_964442265.1 uncultured Sideroxydans sp. | reverse complement strand
GCAAAACGCACCGCCAACGCGACCGCTTCGTGCGCATCGCGGAATGGCAGTCCCTTCTTCACCAGATAATCGGCCAGGTCGGTGGCGGTGGCGTAGCCCTGCAGCGCGGCGGCGCGCATCGCTTCCGGTTTGACCGTGATGCCGCCGATCATGTCGGCGTAGATGCGCAGCGTCTGGGTCAGCGTGTCCACCGTGTCGAACAGCGGCTCCTTGTCTTCCTGGTTGTCCTTGTTGTAGGCGAGCGGCTGGCCTTTCATCAGGGTCAGCAGCGCGACCAGATGGCCGTTGACGCGCCCGGTCTTGCCGCGCACCAGTTCCGGCACGTCGGGATTTTTCTTCTGCGGCATGATCGATGAGCCGGTGCAGAAGCGGTCGGCGATGTCGATGAAGCCGAAGCGCGGGCTCATCCACAGAATCAGTTCTTCCGACAGGCGCGACAGATGCGTCATCACCAGCGCGGCGGCGGCGGTGAATTCGATGGCGAAGTCGCGGTCGGACACCGCATCCAGCGAGTTCTGGCACACCGCCTCGAAGCCCAGCAGTTCCGCCACCCGCTCGCGCTTGATCGGGTAGCTGGTGCCGGCCAGCGCTGCCGCGCCCAGCGGCAGCCGGTTGACGCGGTGGCGGCAATCGCAAAAACGTTCCACATCGCGTTGCAGCATCTCGAAATACGCCATCAGGTGATGGGCAAAGCTGACCGGCTGCGCGACCTGCAGATGGGTGAAGCCGGGCAGGATGGTATGCGTGTGGTGTTGCGCCAGATCGAGCAACGCAGTTTGCAGATTCTTTAGCAAGCCGACGAGGGTGTCGATCTCGCTGCGCAGATAGAGGCGGATGTCGGTTGCCACCTGGTCGTTGCGCGAACGGCCGGTGTGCAGGCGCTTGCCGGCGTCGCCGACCAGCGTAGTCAGGCGTTTTTCGATATTCAGGTGCACGTCTTCCAGATCGAGCGACCATTCAAAATCGCCGCTGATGACTTCGTTTTCGATCTGCGCCAGACCGCGCCGGATGTCTTGCAGGTCCTGATTGCTGATGATTTTGCATTCTGCCAGCATCTGCGCGTGCGCCAGCGAACCCTGTATGTCGACCAGTGCCAGGCGCTGGTCGAAATCCACCGAAGCGGTATAACGCTTGACCAGTTCAGCCACCGGTTCGTTGAAGCGTCCCGACCAGGTTTGATTGTCTTGCATCGTTGCCATGTCTTGTCCAGAATGAAGGGAATACACGGAGGGTGCATGCCGAGGACGCGCAGTATAAATCAAAACATTCCGTTACCCGACTTTCGCAATCTGGGCACGGTGCTGCGCATGGTGTTGCTGGTGAACGGCATCGCGCTGTTCATGGCGCTGGCACAGGCGGACTCGCCGGACGGACTGTGGCAACAGATGTTGTACGGTTCCGCCCTGTTTCAGCCGGTTTTGTTGAGCACGCTGCTCGCGTTGTATGTCCTTAATCCGTGGCTTCGCCGCGTCACATACCGGCAGGCAGTTGGGTTCATCATCCTGCTGGTTGGGTTCTTCACCCTCGCCATCGCGCGCCTGGGCGGCGAATTGTTCGCGGCATCGGAAGGGACGGCGGGTTTTGTCGAATCGCGGCGTTGCCTGATCGCCGCGCTGATTGCGCTGCTGATGCTCGGCTATTTCCGCTGGCGCGATCTGGCCCTGTCGCCGGCGCGTGGCGCGGCGCGCTTGCAGGCCTTGCAGGCGCGCATCCGCCCGCACTTCCTGTTCAACAGCATCAACGCCGTGCTGGCGATCGTGAAGAGCGAACCGAAACGCGCGGAGACCGCGCTGGAAGACATGGCCGACCTGTTCCGCATGGCTATGAACGATGCGCACGAACTGGTCGCGCTGAAAGACGAGGTCGCGCTGGCCGAACGTTATCTGGCGCTGGAACAGCTGCGCATGGGCGAACGCCTGCAGCTGCGCTGGCATTTGCGCGACATGCCGCAGGATGCGCTGATTCCGCCGCTGGTGTTGCAGCCGCTGCTGGAAAATGCGGTCTATCACGGCATCGAGCCGCTGGCGGCGGGCGGACTGATTGAAGTCAGTCTCTATCTGGGCGACCGGCGTCTGCATCTGGAGGTGCGCAACCCGCTGTCCGCCACGGCGGCGAAAACCGACGGCAACCACATCGCGCTGGCCAACATCCGCGAGCGTCTGGCACTGCTGTTCGATGTCGAGGCCGAGTATCGCGTGGAACGCGGTGACGACAGCTATGCCGTGCATATCATCATTCCTTACCGGGAAAAGGAGGCACCATGAACGACACCGTGACCCTGCCGCTGACGGTCTTTGTGGTGGATGACGAGCCGCTGGCGCGCCGCCGCCTGAAAGAACTGCTGGACGATTGCGCCGTGCAGATCGAACTGCAGGTGGTGGGCGAAGCGGGCAACGGCCAGGAGGCGCTGGACAAATTGAGCGCCACGCCGGCGGAAGTGGTGCTGCTCGACATCCGCATGCCGCAGATGGACGGGCTCGAACTGGCGCAACACCTGAACAAACTCGATCATCCTCCGGTGATTATTTTTACCACCGCCTACGATGCCTATGCGATCAAAGCGTTCGAGCAGCGCGCCATCGACTACCTGCTCAAACCGATCCGTCTCGGCCGCCTGTTCGAGGCACTGACCCGCGCGCGCGACGCGGTGCCGATCCGCACCGAGCTGTTGCAGGAGCTGATGCCGGAAGCGCGCAGCCATCTGTCGGTGCATGAACGCGGCAGAATCATCCTGGTGCCAATCGAAGAAGTCATTTATCTGCGCGCGGAAATGAAATACGTGACGGTGCGCACCGCGCAGCGCGAGTATCTGATCGAGGAATCGCTGACCGCGCTGGAAAAGGAATATGCCGCGCGTTTTGTGCGCATCCACCGCAGTTGTCTGGTGGCGAAAGCGGCGGTCGCCGGCTTCGAGAAGGGCGGCGAGGAAGGCGAAAGCGGCTGGCTGTTGAAACTGCACGGGCTGGATGAACGGCTGCCGGTCAGCCGGCGCGAGTGGAGCGGCGTGAAGATGCTGGGTGAGACAAGAGAACAGGGAGCATGAGGTG
>CAYTZF010000145.1:0-12707 GCA_964442265.1 uncultured Sideroxydans sp. | reverse complement strand
GGCGCGGGGATCATCAACATCCTCGCCGCCGACCAACTGATGCAATCGCCCAAGGTGTATTCGACCCTGCTGCTGTGGCTGTTGTCGGAACTGTACGAAAATCTGCCGGAAGCGGGCGATCTGGAAAAACCCAAGCTGGTGTTCTTCTTCGACGAGGCGCATCTGCTGTTCAACGATGCGCCCGCCGCGTTACTGGACAAGGTGGAACAGGTGGTGCGCCTGATCCGCTCCAAAGGCGTGGGTGTGTATTTCGTCACACAGAACCCGGCGGACGTCCCGGACAAGATTCTCGGCCAGCTCGGCAATCGCATCCAGCATGCCTTGCGCGCCTTCTCGGTGCGCGACCAGAAAGCGGTGCGCGCCGCCGCCGAGACCATGCGCGACAATGCGGCGCTGGACGAAGAAACCGCCATCACCGAACTCGGCGTGGGTGAAGCGCTGGTTTCACTGCTCGATGAAAAAGGACGTCCCGCTGTCGTCGAGCGCGCCCTCATCGTGCCGCCGCGCGCGCAGATCGGCCCGCTCACCTCAACCGAACGGCAGCAAATCATCGCCAATTCCCTGGTGGCCGGACATTATGAAAAAGCAGTGGATCGCGAATCCGCTTACGAGATGCTCAAGAGCCGCGCGGAAGCGAAACAGGCCGAAGCGGCTGCGCAACAAAGCGGCGGTGGCGGACTGTTGGACGGGCTGATGGGTGGCGGCAGCTCGCGCCGCCAGAGCACCGGCGAAGCGCTGGTGAAGAGCGTGGCACGCACGGTCGGTTCGGAATTGGGGCGTCGCCTCGTGCGCGGCGTACTCGGCTCGCTGCTGGGCGGACGGCGCTAATATCGTGTTGCGCCCCATGCTGAACTTATGCAAACCTTCAGCGTTGCGTTGTAGGTCGGGCTTCAGCCCGACAACTCGCAGTCGGGCTGAAGCCCGACCTACCTTGGAGCATGCAACGATTCGCGCAGAGTTGCGCGCCCTGGCCGCGCCCGACACCGCCCTCACCCAGCAACGCTTCTTCAAGACCGGGCCGGGGCAATACGGCGAGGGCGATGTATTCCTCGGCATCAAGGTGCCGCCCTTGCGCGCGCTGGCAAGGCAGCATCGCGGGGTCGCTCTCCCCACCATCGCCGCCCTGCTCGACTCGCATTATCACGAGGAACGTCTGTTCGCCTTGCTGCTGCTGATGCAGCGGTATCGGGCGGCGGATAAAAGCGGGAAACAGGCTGCCTTCGATCTCTATCTCGGCAACACGGCACACATCAACAACTGGGATCTGGTGGATGTTTCCGCGCCGCACATCGTCGGCTGCCACCTGGAACAACGCTCGCGCGCGGCGCTCGACACGCTGGCGCGCTCGCCGCTGTTATGGGAGCGCCGCATCGCCATTGTCGCCACCCATCACTTCATCCGCCACAACGATTGCGCCGACACCCTGCGTCTCGCACGCATCCTGTTGCGCGACGAGCACGATCTGATTCACAAGGCAGTCGGCTGGATGTTGCGCGAAGTCGGCAAACGCGACCTTGCCGCGCTCGAATCCTTCCTGCAAACACATCAGCGCGAGATGCCGCGCACCATGCTGCGCTACGCCATCGAGCGCTTTGCGCCGCCGCTGCGCAACAGATACCTGCGCGGCGAAAACAGGCCTGCTTGATTCTGTCAGCCGCTTTCTATACAGTTCGGCAAAAATCAAAAAGTATAAAAAATATGTCCAAATTCAGTGTCCTTCAATTCAATATGCAGTTCGGCCAGGCATGGGAAGATGCTTATCCGGACAGCGCTCCTATTGATCTGGAACAGACGATTGCCGAGATTCGGCGCATGGATGCGGACATCATTCTGTTGCAGGAAGTGGAACATGCCGAGCCCAACGGGGTGCAGATCGAACCGCCCCCGAATTACACCCGCCTCAAAGCCGCCCTGACGGGTTATGACAGTTACTTCTCTTACCCAAAACGCGATCCGCGCGAATTGCCGTTCGGCATCGGCCTGGCGATCTTCTCGCGCACGCCGCTGTTCGACACGAGCCACCTTGCCCTGCCTTCTCCCCCGCTCGAATTCAACTTCAACGGGGAAATCAAAACGCCGACCGACCGCCTGATGATCGGCGCCAAGACCACCCTCGGCAGACACACGGTGCAATTGTTCAACACCCACTTGCTGGCGTTTTTCATGCTGAAGTCTTCCAGTTCAGAACATCCGCAACAGCGCGAGATCGTTCTGCAGCAATTGCAGGAATCATCCTTGCCGACGCTGCTCGGCGGCGACTTCAATGTCAGCGGTTATGAAACGCTGGTGGCACAATTTGCGGCGGCGGGTTTTGCCACGGCCCAGAGCAAAGAGATCACCTGGCGGCGCATGCCTTACGTGCTGGACCATGTGTTCTACAACAAGCAACTGCGCTGCGCGGATCATGCCGTCATCCCGACGCCCGCCTCCGATCACCACTTGTTGCGGGTCGAATTCGAGTTCGCCGACTGAATCAGTCTGTCACTTTCCCGCGCAACGCCTTCACCCTGCCGCGCAGCACCTTGCCCTCGACGCGTTTTTTCTGTGCCGAGCGCGTCGGCCGCGTCGCCACGCGCGGCTTCGGCTGCACCGCGACCGACAATAACAACGCCTTCAATCGCCGCAGCGCCTCATTGCGGTTCTGTTCCTGATTGCGGAATTCCTGCGCCTTAATGACGACCACGCCGTCCTTGCTGATGCGCTGATCGTTGCATTGCAGCAAGCGCTGTTTGATCTCCTGCGGCAAGGAAGACCCGTTGATGTCGAAACGCAGATGCACCGCACTCGACACCTTGTTCACGTTCTGCCCGCCCGCGCCTTGCGCGCGTACCGCTATCAGTTCGATCTCGCGATCTTCGATGATGACGTTGTGCGCGATGTAGATCATCAGAGTTTTACTGCGTGCTCACGCGTGTTGTGGAACACCGCCTTGGGCCAGCGTTCCTGGGTCAGTCGCAGATTGACGTTGTTCGGCGCGAGATAGGCCAGGTTGCCCGCCGCGTCGACGGCGAGATTGTGCGACAACGCCTTCTGGAAATCGGCGAACACTTTGGCATCGTCGCAGGTCACCCAGCGCGCGGTGCTGACGCTGGCACTCTCGAATATCGCATCGACGCCGTATTCGCCCCGCAAACGGCTGGCCACCACGTCGAACTGCAACATGCCGACCGCGCCCAGAATCAGGTCGCCGCCGTCCACCGGCTTGAACACCTGCACCGCGCCCTCTTCGCCCAGTTGCTGCAGGCCCTTGTGCAACTGCTTCACCTTGATCGGGTTGCGGATGCGCACCGAGCGGAAAAAATCCGGCGCGAAATACGGGATACCGGTGAACTGCAACAGCTCACCCTCGGAAAAGCTGTCACCGATCTGCATGTTGCCGTGGTTGGGCAGGCCGATGATGTCGCCGGCGTAGGCTTCTTCCACCTGCTCGCGCGACGAGGCCATGAAGGTGACCACGCTGGACACGCGTATCTCCTTGCCGATGCGCAGATGTTTAATCTTCATGCCGCGCTGAAAATAGCCGGAGCACACGCGCAGGAAGGCGATGCGGTCACGGTGGTGGGCGTCCATGTTGGCCTGAATCTTGAACACGAAGCCGGAGAACGTCGGCTCGGCCGGACTCACGCTGCGCACGCCGGCATCGCGCTCGATCGGCGCCGGCGCCCAATCCAGTAAGGCATCCAGAATTTCACGCACGCCGAAATTATTGATTGCGGAACCAAAGAACACCGGCGTCTGCTTGCCCGCAAGGAAGGCCTGCAGATCGAAGGAATGCGAGGCGCCGTGCACCAGTTCCACTTCCATTTTCAGTTGTTCGATCTCCAGCGGGAAGCGCTCCGCCAGCGCGGGATTGCCGATTCCCTTGATGACTTCCACCTCGCCGTCGGCGCGCTCCTCGCCAGGCGTGAACAGCAATATCTCGTCGCGCAGCAGGTGATACACGCCACGGAAATTCTTGCCCATCCCCAGCGGCCAGGTCACCGGTGCGCACTGGATCTGCAGCACCGACTCCACCTCGTCCAGCAGCTCCAGCGGATCGCGCACCTCGCGGTCCATCTTGTTCATGAACGTGACGATCGGCGTGTCGCGCATGCGGCACACACCAAGCAGCTTGATGGTCTGCGCCTCCACGCCCTTGGCGGCGTCGATTACCATCAGCGCCGAGTCCACCGCCGTCAGCACGCGATAGGTGTCTTCGGAGAAATCCTGGTGGCCGGGCGTGTCGAGCAGATTCACCACATGGTCGCGGTATTCGAACTGCATCACCGAGCTGGCGACCGAAATGCCGCGCTGCTTTTCGATGTCGAGGAAGTCGGAAGTCGCATGGCGCCCGCTCTTGCGCGCCTTCACCGCCCCCGCCAACTGGATCGCGCCGGAGAACAGCAGCAGTTTTTCGGTCAGCGTGGTTTTGCCCGCGTCGGGGTGGGAAATGATGCCGAAGGTGCGGCGGCGCGCCACTTCGCGCGCGAGCTTGTCGCCCGGCACGGCAGTTTCGTTCGGGATTGAATCAATGGCGTCGGACATGAGGCTGGCCTGTGCGAAAAGGCGGCAAGTCTAATGGCTGCGAGGAGGAATGTCTAACCAGGCCGGGCTTTTACCCGCCGGGAAACACCCCGACGGCGTGAGGAGGAGAAACGCCGCGCGGGTTTCCGCAGGGGCACGCTGACCGGCTACTTTAGATTCAGCACATCCTGCATATCGTAAAGGCCCGCCGGATGGCCGGCGAGAAAGCGCGCCGCGCGCAATGCACCGAGTGCGAAGGTGGCACGGCTGCCGGCTTTGTGGGTGATCTCGATACGCTCGCCGGTGCCCGCAAACAAAACCGTGTGGTCGCCGACGATGTCGCCGCCGCGCACGGTGGCAAAGCCGATGGTCGAAGGGTCGCGCTCGCCGGTCACGCCTTCGCGGCCATACACCGCGCATTGCGCCAGATCGCGCCCCAGTGTGCGCGCCACCACCTCGCCCATCCCCAGTGCGGTGCCGGACGGCGCATCCACCTTGTGCCGGTGATGCGCCTCGATGATTTCGATATCGTAGCCTTCGCGCAGCACACGCGAAGCGGTCTCCAATAGTTTGAACACCAGATTCACGCCGACACTCATGTTGGGCGCGAATACGATGCCGATGTCCTGCGCTGCCGCGCCCAGTTGCGCCTTTTGCTGCGCGCTCAGGCCGGTGGTGCCGATCACCATGTTGACCCCGAGCCGACGGCAGATTTCCAGGTGTCGCATCGTGCCTTCGGGACGGGTGAAATCGATCAGCACCCCCGCGCCCTGCAGGGCGGATTCGATGTCGGCAGTGATCTTTGTCCCGTCCGCCACCGTGTTGCCAAGCAGCGCGCTGCCGCCGTGCTCGAGCGCGCCGTGCAGCACCAGATCGTCCGCCCGCGCCACGCATTCAAGCACGGTCATGCCCATTCTTCCGCCGCACCCGGCGACCGCGATTTTAATTTTAGCCATCTGTGATTTTCCTTATTTGACCGACTGTTCGCCGACAATCAGCCACACGTTGTTGATCTTTTGCAGGCGCAGTGATTTTCGGGTTTGATCGCGGTAGACATCAGACCGGTAATCCTGCCGGAACGCGGCGGTGGCCCGGTCTTCGCCCTGCAATTCAATCGTGATGTCGCTCAACTCAACCGCAATCGAGCGCGGTTTGCGAATGCGCTGGCGGCGCTGTTGTTCCCATTGCTTGCGGCTCAAGCCCGGCGCGGCATAGGTCGGCGCGTAACTGGCAAGATACACCTCCACATCGCGCTCCGACCAGGCGCCGGCCCAATCGAGCAAGCTCTGCCGCACTTCTGCCGCCGGGTCGGGTTGCGCCGCGTCCATCCCGGTCGGTGGCACAAGGGCGACCGGCGCGAGCGGCACCGGCGGCGGAAGTGTCCCCACCGGCACGCCGGCACTTGGCGCCTCGGCAACCGCCGCCGCAGCGACGACCACAGCGGGCGCGGGCGCATCGGCGCCATTCCCGGCGCGCGCGGCCTGCAAAGGCGTCGCATCGTCGATGCGCGCCAGCTTGCCGTTCTCGAAATACAGGGTCAGACGCTGTTGCGCGGACACCTCCCCGCCCTGTTCGAGACGGTAGAGATAATCCCATCGGTTGGGATGATAAATATCGTTCAACAGCGGCGCCCCCAGCGCGGCCTTCACTTGCGCCTCGTTCATCCCGGGTTTGATCTTTGCGCGCATTTCCTGCGTCACCAGGTTGCCCTGGCGAATGTCGATCTTGTGCGGGGTGAAAGTGGGCAGATAGCGGCCCGGATTGCTGCACGCGGCGAGCAGCACGGAAAAAAGAAGAATGGCAATACGCATGGGATAGGAAGCTTTCACAAAACAGACGGCATCATACCTCAAGCCGCGCCCGCCAATAACTCCGCCGCATGCTGGCGCGTGGTTGCGGTAATCTTCTCCCCGCCCAGCATGCGCGCGATCTCCTCCACCCGCTGCCCGCCCTCGAGCACTTGAATGCGACTCAGCGTCACGCCCTGCTCCACCGCCTTGCTCACTTGCCATTGCTGGTCGGCTTGCGCCGCGACCTGCGGCAGATGGGTGACGCATAACACCTGGTGGCGGGCGCCGAGCTGGCGCAACAGACGCCCCACAATCTCCGCCACGCGCCCGCCGATACCGCTGTCCACCTCGTCGAAAATCAGGGTCGGCACGGCGGCGGCATGGCTGGCCGCCACCTGAATCGCCAAACTGATGCGCGACAATTCGCCGCCGGAGGCAACCTTGGCCAGACTGCGCAGGGGCGAGCCGGGGTTGGCGGCAACCTGCAATTCAATCGCCTCCAGCCCCTGCGCGCCGCCCTCGGCCAGCGCCAACAGGGCGACGGCAAATTGTCCGCCTTCCATCGCCAGCGCCTGCATCGCGGCGGTGATCTCGGCGGAAAGTTTGGCCGCCGCCTTGGCCCGCGCCGTGCTCAATTTTTTCGCCGCCTTGAGATAAGCGGCCTGCGCCGCCGCTTCCTGCGCGACCAAGGCCGCCGGGTCGGCATCGCCGCCCAACTCGTCCAGCCGCGCGACGATGGCAGACAGCACCGGCGGCAATTGTTTCGGCTTGACCCGGTATTTGCGTGCCGCCTCCATCACATCGGCGATGCGCCGCTCCATCTGGCGCATCCGTTGCGGATCGGCATCCAGCTTGTCCTGGTAATGGCGCAGGGCATACACCGCTTCCTGCAATTCATTCTGCGCGCTCTCCAGCAGCACCAGCGGCTCCTGCAGCCCGCCGTCGAATTCCAGCCCGGAGCGGACCCGCGCCAACAGCGCGTTCAGTTGTGCCAGACAGGCCGTGTCGGCTTCGCTCAACACTTCCACCCCGAACTGGGCGGTTTCCAGCAGCACGGCTGCGTGCGACAAGCGCCCGTGCTCGGCTTGCAAAGACTCCCATTCATCCGCCGCAAAGTTTAGCGCTTCCAGCTCGCCGCGCTGAAAACGCAAGAGTTCGCGCTCGGCTGCCGCCGCTTCGGCGTTCTGTTCCCGTTGCATGCGGCGCCGTTGCAGTGCCTGCCAGGCCTGGTAAAGCCCCGCCACCTGCGCGCTGTCCGGCCCCAGTCCGGCATGGCCGTCGAGCAATTCGCGCTGCGCTTCCGGGCGCAACAGGGATTGGTGCGCATGCTGGCCGTGGATGTCGAGCAGGAGTTCGCCCGCTGCGCGCATCTGTTGCAGGGTTGCGCTGCCGCCATTGATGAAACCGCGCGAACGGCCGCCGCTATCCAGCGTGCGCCGCAGCAGGCACACATCGTCGTCGCCCGCCAACGCCTGCTCGCGCAGCCAGTCCTGCACGGCAGGCAACGCGCCGATGTCGAATTCGGCGGCGATCTCGGCACGCCCGCAACCGCTGCGCACCATGCCGCCATCGCCGCGCTCGCCCAAGGCGAGCGACAAGGCATCGATCAGGATGGATTTACCCGCGCCGGTTTCGCCGGTGAGCGCCGTGAAACCGCTGGAGAATTCAAGTTCCAGGGTTTCAACGATGACGAAGTCGCGGATGGAAAGGTACTTCAGCATCACATTCCTATTGCAAGCGTAACGAGCAGGGCAATATGCAAGGCGTCGCGCAACGAGCGACGAGACATGGCGATGTTGGCGGGCGAGAAGCGAGCGAGCACGCAACGCCGCAGATTTTCCGCGCAATAGCCTGCATTAGAGCGTTTGGTTCCACAGCAGCTTTTCGCGCAGGGTGTGGTAGTAGCTGTGCCCCTGCGGATGGAGCAGGAATACCGGCTTGCCGAAGCGGCTGACAATGATCTTGTCGTGCAATTGCAGGTCGATGTTGGTGTGGCTGTCGTAGCGCACGCAAATGTCCCCGGTGCGGTGCATCAGCAGCTCGATCTCGGAACCGGCCCTGACCACGATGGGACGATTGCTCAGCGAATGCGGGCACACCGGCACCAGTTGCAGCACATCCAGACCGGGGTGCAGGATCGGCCCGCCCGCCGACATGGCATAGGCGGTGGAGCCGGTGGGGGTGGAGATGATGAGGCCGTCGGCGCGCTGGTTGTAGAGATATTCACCGTCGATGCGCACCTCGAACTCCACCATGCTGCTGATGTTGCTGCGGTGCACCACCACCTCGTTGAATGCCAGCCCGCTGTAGATTTCATTGCCCTCGCGCAACACGGCTGCCCGCAGCAGCAGGCGCTCCTCGGTGATGAATTGGCCTTCCAGCATGGCACCGATTTCGGCCTCCATATTTTCCGCGGTAAGGTCGGTGAGAAAGCCCAGCCGTCCCTGATTGACGCCGACCAGCGGCACGCCGTGCGGGGCCAGGGTGCGCGCGATGTTGAGCATGGTGCCGTCCCCGCCGATGACAATCGCCAGATCGACCGCGCGCGCGATCTCGTCGAGTGACAACGCGGTAAAAGAATGGTCGCGCAGATGTTCTGCCGCCAGCCCGTCCACCACCACGCGCAGGCCGCGCGCGGCGAGAAAATCGCCGACGCGCAGCATCGGCTCCGCCACTTCGGGGGATTTCTGCTTGCCGATGATGGCGACAGTCTGGAAGGGGAATTTCATGGTGCGGGATTAAACCATATCGGGCGCATAGCCGCCATGTCAGGCAGCGGATTCTTCCCGCACCCGGTACCACGCCGCGTACAGCGCCGGCAGGAACAAACAGGTCAGCAAGGTTGCCACGATCAGACCGCCCATGATGGAGACCGCCATCGGCCCCCAGAACACCTGGCGGGTGAGCGGGATCATCGCCAGTATCGCGGCCGCAGCGGTCAGCACGATGGGGCGGAAACGGCGCACGGTCGAGCCGATGATCGCATCCCATTGCGATTTCCCGGCTTCCTCGTCCTGCCGTATCTGATCCACCAGAATCACCGCGTTGCGCATGATCATGCCGGCCAGGGCGATGAAACCCAGATTGGCCACAAAGCCGAACGGCACCTGAAACACCAGCAACGCCAGCACCACGCCGATCAAACCGAGCGGCGCGGTAAGCAGCACGATCACCGTGCGGCTGATATTTTGCAGCTGGATCATCAGCAGCGTGATGACACCGACCAGCATCAACGGCATCACCGCCGCAATCGCCGTGCCGTTCTTGTCCGACTCTTCGATGCTGCCGCCCATTTCGATGCGGAAGCCGGCCGGCAATCCGGCGCGCAGCGTGTCCAGTTGCGCGTTCAATGCGGCGGATACCGTGGCGGGTTGCGTGCTGTCCGCCATATCGGCGCGCACGGTCATGGTTGGCACGCGGTTACGCCGCCAGATAACCCCCTCCTCCAGCACCGGCACCAGCCTGGCAACCTGCGCCAGCGGCACATGGCCGCCGCCGGCCAGCGGCACTTCCAGATCGGGCAGGGCATTCAATGATTGCGCCTCCGCCGCTTGTCCGCCGCGCCACACCACGTCGATCAACTGGTCGCCTTCGCGGTATTGGGTGAGCGCGATGCCGTTCAGCCAGGCTTGCAGGATTTGCGCGATCTCCCGGGTGGAGGTGCCAAGCTGGCGCGCGCGATCCTGGTCCACTTCGGCGCGCACGCTCTTCACTTTCTCGTTCCAGTCGAGATTGATGTTTTGCAGGTGCGGGTTGGCGCGCAGCAGCGCCGCCACGGCGGCGGCCTGCTCGCGCAGTTGCGCCAGATCGTCGCCCATCACGCGGAATTGCACCGGATAGCCTATCGGCGGGCCGTTTTCCAGACGCACCACCCGCACGCGGATCGCGGCAAAATCCGGCGCGGCAAAACGCTGCTCCAGACGGGATTTGAGATCCTCGCGCGCCGCCATGTCCCGGGTGACGATGACGAACTGGCCGAAATTGTCGGCAAACAATTGCTGGTCCAGCGACAGAAAATAACGCGGCGCGCCATTGCCGATGTAAGACGAAAAATGCGCCACCGCCGGATCATCCCCGAGCAATTTCTCGATGCGCTGTACTTCGCGGGTGGTCGCCCTGATCGACGCGCCCTGCGGCAGCCACACGTCCACCATCAGCTCCAGCCGGCTCGCCGAGGGGAAGAATTGCTTCTGCACAAATTTGCCGAATGCCGCCACCGCCAGCAGGAAGACGAGCGCGGTGGCGAAGATCACTTTCCAGCGATGGCGCAGGCACCAGGTGACCAGGGCGCGGAAGCGCCGGTAGAAAGGTGTGTCATAGATGTCCGCGCCGTGCTTTTGCGCTTTCCCGGCAAGTTTTTTCGGGTCGAGCAATTGGTAGCCGATGTAGGGTGTAAACATCACCGCCACCACCCACGAGGTCAGCAGGGCGATCGCCACCACCTGAAAGATCGAGACGGTGTATTCGCTGGCGGCGGATTTGGAAAATCCCACCGGGGTGAACGCGGCCGCGGTGATCAGGGTGCCGGTCAGCATGGGAAAAGCGGTCGAGGTGTAGGCAAAAGTCGCGGCTTTGAATTTGTCCCAGCCCTGCTCCATCTTTACCACCATCATCTCCGCCGCGATGATGGCATCGTCCACCAGCAACCCCAAAGCGATCACCAGCGCGCCCAGCGAGATGCGCTGCAAGTCGATGCCGAACAGCTTCATGGCAAAAAAAGTGATCGCCAGCACCAGCGGGATCGAGAGCGCCACAACCGTGCCGGTGCGCCAGCCCAAACTTAAAAACGACACCGCCAGCACGATCAGCACAGCCTCGGCCAGCGAGCTTTGGAAAAGATGAAGCGAGCCGCGCACCACCTCTGGCTGGTCTGCCACCACATGCACTTCCACCCCGGCGGGCAGTTCCGCGCCAAGGCGTTGCACCTCCCGTTTGAGATGCTCGCCCAGCGCGATCACGTCGCCGCCCTTGTCCATCACCACGCCGACGCCGATCGCGGGCTGGTCGCCCAGACGCATCTGCGGGCCGGGCGGATCGGCCAGTCCCCGGCTCACCCGCGCGATGTCGCCCAGACGGAAATGTTTGCCGTTCACCAGCAGGTCAGTGTTGCGCACCCGCTCCACGCTGTCGAAACCGCCGCTCACGCGCAGCCGGATACGGTCGCTGCCGGTTTCGATGAAACCGGCAGGACTGACGGCGTTTTGCTTTTGCAGGGCATCCGCCACTTGCTGCGGCGCAATGCCCAGCATCGCCATGCGCTGCGGATCGACATCGACGAAAATCTTTTCGTCCTGCACCCCGATCAATTCGACCCGTTTCACATCGTGGACACGGCGCAATTCCAGCGCGATGCGGTCGGCGTGGCGGCGCAGTGCGGCCAGATCGTGGCCATCCCCGGTTAGGGCGAAAATATTGATCTGCACATCGCCGAACTCGTCGTTCGGAAACGGCCCCTGCACGCCCTCCGGCAGGGTGTGGCGGATGTCATCCAGTTTCTTGCGCACCTGCCGCCAGGATTCCGGCACTTCGTTTTTTGGCGTGAAGTCCTTGAGCACCACAAAGACCAGCGACTCGCCCGGTTTGGAGGAGGAACGCAGCACGTCCACCCAGGGCGTCTCCTGCAGTTTCTTTTCGATGCGCTCGGTCAATTCGCGCTCGACCTCCGGTGCCGTCGCGCCCGGCCACAGGGTGCGCACCACCATCACCTTGAACGTAAAACCGGGGTCTTCCGCCCGCCCCAGGCTGAAATAGGACAAAGCGCCCGCCGCCGACAACATGACGATGAGAAAGGCGATGAACTGCTTGTGTTCGAGCGCCCAGGCGGACAGATTGGGCAGCTTCATTGCGCATTTCCGGAGACAAAAGGCCGAATCTGCTCGCCCGCGGTCAGCTTGTGCACGCCGGCACTGACGATGCGCTCGCCGGCCTCGACGCCGCCGCTGATTAGCGCGCCCTGGTCAAGATACGCGGCGACCTTGACCGGGCGCAGGGAAATCGTGTTGTCTGCCGCCACCACCCACAGCGCCGCCTGCTCGCCCTGCTGGAAAATCGCGCTGAACGGCACCCGGTAGCCTTGCCCTGTGCGCTCGCCCGCCGCGTTGAGGCGCACCCGCGCCGTCATCCCCAATGCCACCGCGGCATCCGGCGATTTGAACGCCACGCGCGCGGCATAAGTACGGCTGGCCGCGTCGGCGACCGGATTGATCTCGCGTACACGCCCGGCGATCGTTTGCATTTGGCCGCCGGCAGCGCCGATTTCGATGGCGGCGGGCATCCCCACTTTGATGGAAACCAAACGGGATTCCGGAATGGCGATGGCCACCTCGCGCTCGCCCTCGCGCGCGAGGCGGAACACCGGCTGCCCCGCACTGACCACCTGCCCCGCTTCGGCCAGAATGGCGGCGATCACCCCGG